>CAJIZD010000001.1:0-80917 GCA_905181795.1 uncultured Planktomarina sp.
TTTCTATATTATCTAAATTAAGTTCTACAAAAGGTACCCTATTAATATTCGTAAAACCCCTCTTTGGTAGACGTCTATGAATGGGCATTTGCCCACCTTCAAAGCCTTTTACGGCTACACCTGATCTGGCTTTTTGACCCTTATGTCCTTTGCCTGAAGTTTTACCAGTTCCAGAACCAATGCCTCTACCAATTCTTTTCCTATCTTTAGTGGCTTTGTTATTATCCTTAATTTCATTTAAATTCATCAATTTTCTCCGTTTTAGCGCTCAACAAAAGACTAATTTACAATTACAAGATGCTTTACTTTATTTATCATTCCACGAATTGACGGGGTATCTTCAAGCTGGCACGATCTGCCAATTTTATTTAACCCAAGACCTATTAAAGTTTGTCTTTGATAAGCCTGTCTACCAATAGGGCTCTTCTTTTGTGTTACAATGATAGTTTTTTTGTCAGACATTATAATTCCTACTCAACTTTTGCAGCTTGATTAATTTCTTTACTTTCATTTCCAAATATTTCAGCTACTTTTCTTCCTCTTTTATTAGCAACATTTCTTGGAGAATACATTGACTTAAATGCATCAAAAGTAGCTTTAATCATGTTGTGTGGATTAGACGTCCCAATAGATTTTGCTACAACATCTTGAACACCAAGAGTTTCAAAAACAGCTCTCATTGGACCACCAGCTATAATACCAGTACCTGAGGGAGCGCTTCTTAAAACAACTCTTCCTGCCCCATAATGACCTTTCATATCATGATGTAGTGTTCTACCTTCTTTCATAGGTACTTTAACCATATTTTTCTTTGCGTCGTCTGTGGCTTTTTTTATAGCTTCAGGTACTTCTTTAGCTTTACCTGTTCCATAGCCTACTTTGCCTCTTAAATCACCCACAACCACAATTGCTGCAAAACCAAATCTTCTACCACCTTTTACAACTTTTGCTACTCTATTAATACCAACTAACTTATCTACTAAATCAGAGTCTTCTTTTTGATTTTTCTTATTTTGTTTATCTACTTTTACCATCACTAACCCCTAAAATATTAATCCACCATCTCTAGCCGCATCAGCTAAATTTTTAACTCTTCCGTGATATATATATCCACCTCTATCAAACACAACTTTAGTAATACCTTTAATTTTTGCTTTTTCTGCTATTAACGTTCCAACCAAAGTAGCAACTTCTTTAGAACCACAATTTTTGTATTTGTCTTTTATTGTTAGGTCTAGACTTGATGCTGAAGCCATAGTTGTGCCTTTATCATCATCAATTATCTGACCATAAATATGCTTACTTGATCTAAACACAGTTAACCTTAACATACCTTTAGACTTCTTTTTTAATGAAGTTCTATTCCTTTGTTTTCTTCTTTCGTGTAAAGACGTGAAATTACCCATTTTTTCCTCTATTTTTTCTTACCTTCTTTGCGTAAAATATACTCATCAGAATATCTTATTCCTTTACCTTTAAATGGCTCAGGAGGCCTCTTTGATCTTACTACTGCAGCAAATTGACCAAGTTTTTGCTTATCAGCTCCTGAAATTGAAAATTTTGTGTTTCCATCCATCTTAATTGAAAGACCTTCTGGCACTTCAATCTCTACAGGGTGACTTAAGCCAAGACTCAGTGTTAATTTGTTACCTTGAAGAGCGCCTCTATAACCGACGCCAACTATTTCCATTTCTTTAACAAAACCAACACTAACACCTTGAACAGCGCTATTAATTAATGCTCTTGTTGTACCCCACAAAGCCTTACCTTTTGATGTTTTATCATTAGGCTCCACTGTTATCGTCTTATCTTCTATAGTAACATTTACTGTGTTAGTTATAGGAGTATTTAACTCGCCTTTTGAACCTTTTGCCCAAAAACCGTTTTCATTTTTTTTAACTTCAACACCATCGGGTATATTAATTATTGCCTGACCTACTCTAGACATATGTTTTTACTCCTAAAATACTTGACATAGAACTTCACCACCAACATGAGCAGCTCTAGCTTCGTTATCACTCATTACACCTCTAGGAGTTGATAATATTGATATACCTAATCCATTATATGTTTTCGGCAAGTCATCGATGGCAGAATAAACTCTTCTCCCAGGTGTTGATACCCTTTTAATTTCACTAATTACAGGTTTACCATCATAATACTTTAAGTTCAATTTTAAACTCGTTTATACCTGGGCGTTTTTCAACTTGTGAAAAGTTACGTATGTAACCTTCTCTTTTTAAAACGTCCAACACATTAGCTCTAAATCTAGAAGCAGGAGCATCAACCACAGACTTATTCGCGGTTTGTCCATTTCTAATTCGAGTTAACATATCTCCAAGTGTATCACTCATTGACATAATTTATTACCTTTCTACCAGCTTGATTTTACCATACCTGGAATCTGTCCAGATAAAGCTAATTCACGAAGAGCAATTCGTGACATTTTTACTTTTCTATAATACCCGCGAGGCCTACCTGTAATTAAACATCTATTTCTTAGTCTTGTTTTTGCACCGTTTCTTGGCATTTCTGACAACTTTAATTGAGCCTCAAAACGATCCTCCATGGAAGTAGATCTATTTTTACAAATAGCCACCAATCTATCTCTTCTAGATTTATTTTTTTTGACTTGTTTTTCTTTATTTAAGTTTTTTTCGATAGCACTTTTTTTAGCCATTATAATCTCCTAATAAAACCTATGCTGCAATAAATGGAAAATCAAAACCTTTGAGAAGCTCCTTAGCTTCATCGTCAGTTTTTGCTGAAGTAACGAAAATTATATCCATACCTCTAGCTGAATCCACATTATCATATTCAATTCTCAGGAAACACAAACTGCTCTTTTAAACCTAGTGCATAATTTCCGTTACCATCAAAACTTTTTGGGTTTATACCTCTAAAATCTCTAACTCTCGGAAGAGCAATATTTATAAATCTATCGACAAACTCATACATCTTGTTCTTCCTAAGTGTAACTTTTACACCAATAGGCATACCTTCTCTTAACTTAAAGCTAGCGTTGGCTTTTTTTGACTTTGTTATAATAGGTTTTTGTCCTGTAATTGCTGCTATTTCACTTGCAGCTGATTCAATTTTTTTACTATCTTTAACTGCTTCTCCTACACCCATATTGATAACAATTTTTTCAAGCTTAGGAATTTGCATGTCGTTTTGGTAATTAAATTTGTCTTTAAGAACTTTAATTATTTCATTTTTATATTTATCTTGTAATCGTGCCTTCATCGACTTTCTCCAAATCACTTATCTAATAAAGAGCCTGAAATTACAGACACTCTTTTCTTTAAACCATCCTTGAAATCGTATTTTACCCTTGTTGGTTTTCCAGTATCTGGATCAATGTGAGATATGTTCGAAATATGAATTGATGCTTCTATCTCTTCTATTTTACCAGGGTTCTCTTGTGTTGCTTTTCTATGACGTTTAACAATGTTAATACCACTAACAATAACTCTATCTTTGGCTGTTATCATTGAAGTAATACTTCCAGATTTACCTTTATCTTTTCCTGCAATAACAACTACAGTATCGCCTTTTTTTACTTTAAATTTTTTTTTCATTACAAAACCTCCGGCGCCAAAGACACTATTTTCATAAACTGTTTTCCACGTAACTCTCTTGTGACTGGACCAAATATTCTAGTACCAATTGGCTCATTGCTTTTATTTACTAAAACGGCAGCATTTTTATCAAATCTGATACAACTTCCATCATTTCTTCTTACTTCTTTTGCTGTTCGTACAATTACAGCCCTATGAACATCACCTTTTTTAACACGTCCTCTTGGTATTGCTTCTTTTATAGAAACAACAATAACATCTCCAACACCAGCAGTTTTTCTGCCTGAACCACCAAGAACTTTAATACATTGAACTCTTCTAGCACCTGAATTATCTGCAACTTCTAAATTACTCTGCATCTGTATCATATCGCGTCTCCAACAAATAATAAGTTTAATATATAACTTCAAAACGTTTGTTTTTAGAAATAGGCACACATTCTTGTATATTCACGACATCACCTACTTTAAATTTATTTTCGCTATCATGAGCAGCAAACTTTTTCGATTTAGTAACAAATTTCTTATACATAGGATGCATAATTTTTCTTTCAACAACCACGGTAATGGTTTTATCAGCCTTACTACTAGTAACCTTACCTGTTAAAATTCTTTTTGGCATTTTAGCTATCCTTAAATTTTAGTTGGAACAATGTTATTCAAGATTGTTTTAATACAAGCTATCTCTCTTCTTATATGCTTAAACCTTGCTGGATTTTCGTTTTGACCATTAGTAACTTGAAAGCGAAGATTAAATTGCTCTTTTCTAAGCAAGGTTAATTGTTGCTTTAATTCATCACTAGTTTTAACTTTTAAATCTTTGGCTTTATGTTTTGCCATTGGAACCTCTTTTTAAACTATTCACCTAATCTTTTAACAACTTTTGTGTGCATTGGTAGTTTTGCAGCAGCAAGGCTTAACGCTTCATTCGCTGCGATTTCAGACACACCATCCAACTCGAACATTATTCTACCTGGCTTCACTCTACATACCCAGAATTCAGGTGAACCCTTACCTTTTCCCATTCTTACCTCAGCGGGTTTACTAGAAACTGGCACATCAGGAAATATTCTAATCCAGACCCTTCCTGCTCTTCTTAAATGCCTAGTAATTGCCCTTCTAGCCGCTTCAATTTGTCTTGCAGTTACTCGCTCAGGCTCAACAGCCTTAAGACCGAAAGATCCAAAGTTAAGTTTAGTGCCACCCTTAGCTAAACCATGAATCCTACCTTTATGAGCTTTTCTAAACTTAGTTCTTTTTGGTTGCAACATGATGTTTACCCTTGGTCTATAGATTTATTATTTGAAGTTTTAGGTGATCCAGCCATTCTCTTATCTTGAGCCATAGGATCATGCTCCATAATCTCACCTTTAAAAATCCAAACTTTAACACCAGTAGCACCATAAGTTGTAAAAGCCGTGGATTCTGCGTAGTCAACATCAGCACGAAGTGTATGCAATGGAACTCTTCCTTCCCTGTACCATTCAGTTCTTGCTATTTCAGCTCCACCTAATCTTCCTGCACAATTTATTCGTACGCCACCCGCACCTAATCGCATAGAATTTTGAACAGCCCTTTTCATAGCTCTTCTAAAGGCAACTCTTTTTTCTAGTTGTTGAGCTATTCCATCTGCGACTAATTTTGCATCAAGCTCAGGTTTTCTAACTTCAATTATGTTTAAACTAACTTCTGCGCCAATTTGCTTGCCTAATGTTTGTTTAAGAGTTTCAATATCTTGACCTTTTTTTCCAATAACTAAACCAGGTCTTCCTGCATATATTGAAATTCTAGCCCTTCCAGCAGGTCTTTCTATAACTATTTTGCTTACTGCAGCTGATTTTAGTTTTTCAAATAGATATTTTCTCAAGCCTATATCTTGGTGAAGTAAATCCGCATAAGACTTTCCTCCAAACCATCTTGAGTCCCAAGTACGATTAATACCTAATCTAAAACCAATTGGCTGTGTTTTTTGACCCATTTTATTTACCTTCCTGTTCAGACAATAAAATTGTTAGATGAGAAAATGGTTTTATTATTTTTGCTCCACGACCTCTAGCACGAGCGTGGAAGCGTTTCATAACTAAACCTTTTCCCACATAGGCTTCTTTGACTATTAATTTATCAATATCTAAGGAATGATTATTTTCAGCATTTGCAATAGCGGATCTTAATGCTTTTTCTACATCATTGGATATTCTTCTCTTAGAAAATTGTAATATGGAAATAGCTTTAGATGCACTCTGTTTTCTTATCATTTGTGCAACTAAATTAAGTTTCTGTGGGCTAACTCTTATATTTTTCAATACAACTTTAGCTTCGTTGTCTAATTCTCTACGTTTATTTTTTTCTTTACCCATAAATTTATCCTAACGCTTAGATTTTTTGTCAGCTGTATGACCATAAAAAGTTCTAGTTGGTGAAAACTCACCAAGTTTATGACCGACCATAGTCTCTGTTATTGTAACAGGTATGAATTTTTTTCCATTATAAACGCCAAAAGTAAGCCCAACAAATTGGGGCATCACAGTAGATCTTCTTGACCAAGTTTTAATAACATCATTTCTACCTGAGTCTCTAGCTATATCTGCTTTTTTTAATAAATAACCGTCCACAAAAGGACCTTTCCAAATAGATCTTGTCATTTTATCAATCCTATGCTTTTCTTCTTCTGATTATTAATTTATCTGTTCTCTTATTATTTCTAGTTCTATATCCTTTGGTAGGTTTACCCCATGGAGTAACAGGGTGCCTTCCACCAGAAGTTCGGCCTTCACCACCACCATGAGGGTGATCAACAGGATTCATCGCAACACCTCTAACTGATGGTCTCTTTCCAAGCCATCTATTTCTTCCTGCCTTTCCAAGATTTGTATTTTGATTATCAGGATTAGACACAGCCCCAATTGTGCACATACAAGATGACAACACAAACCTGACTTCACCTGAAGTTAATCTTAGAATAGAATATGATAGATCTTTACCAATTAATTGAACGTAAGAACCAGCTGAACGAGCTAATTGTCCACCCTTTCCTGGTTTAAGCTCAACATTATGAATAATTGTACCAACTGGAACTGCAGTTAGAGGCATTGAGTTACCAGGTTTAATATCAGCCTTACTTGCTGAAATGATTTTGTCACCCGCCGCTAATCTTTGTGGGGCAATAATGTATCTATATTCATTATCTTCATATTTTATAAGAGCAATGTATGCAGTTCTATTTGGATCGTATTCGATACGCTCAACAGTTCCTATTAAGTCCATCTTATTTCTTTTAAAATCAATTATTCTGTAACGCCTCTTGTGGCCTCCACCCCTTTGCCACATAGTTATTTTTCCAGAGTTATTTCTTCCTCCTGCTTTATTCAATCCTTCAGTTAGTTTCTTAACTGGCTTACCCTTATACAAATCTGATTTATCAACTAACACTAATGCTCTTTGACCCGGTGTATTTGGTTTAAATTGTTTTAATGCCATCTTAAGCTCCTACTGATAAATCTATTGTGTTACCAGGTACTAGCGTAACAATAGCTTTTTTAGTGTCAACTCTGCGTCCCAAAATACCTTTAAATCTCTTAACTTTACCTTTAAGCAGGATAGTATTAACTGACTTAACTTTAACTGAATATATTTTTTCAATTGAAGACTTTATATCTATTTTATTAGCATCAAGTGGAACTGAAAAAACAACTTTGTTAAATTCAGACAATTGTGTAGCCTTCTCAGTTATTATAGGGTTTAAAATTACTTGATATGCTCTATTCGCACTAATTCTAGGATCCACTTTTTTTCTTGGCCTTATACTCATAACAAGCGCTCCTCAACAGATTTTACAGCATCATCAATAATTACCAGATTGTCTTTTCTAATTATGTCATAAACGTTTAAACCTTTGTAAGAAAGCACGTCTATATTTATTAAATTACTTGCAGCTCTAATAAAATTTTGATCTATATCGTTACCTGATATGATCAGAACATTTTTCAAACCCATCACATCTAATTTCTTCTTTAAAGATGAAGACTTTCCATCGCACTTGGAACCTTCTAATACAGTCAGTTTCCCAAGTTTAAATTTATCAGACAAGGCAGATTTCAATCCATGAAGCTTTATTTTTTTGTTTAAACTATGAGAGTGAGAGTGAATTACTGGCCCATGTGCCATTCCGCCCCCTCTAAACTGTGACACAGCGCCAGATCCATGCCTTGCTTTTCCAGTTCCTTTTTGTTTGTACATTTTGGCTGTTGTCATTTTAACTTCACTTCTTGTCTGGACAGAGTGATTACCCAACCTTCTTTTAGCTAACTGCCACCTTACAACCCTAGCCATTATATCAGCTCTTGGATCAATGCCAAAAACTTTTTCATTTAGCTCTACATCTTTACCAGGCTTGTTACTTAAGCTTAATGATTTAATTTTCAACTTGATCTCCTTTGTTTTCAGGATTGTCATCAGTTTTTTTATTGTCTGCTATAATATCAACACCTTTAGATGAATCTTGCTCATTCAACAAATACAGACCAGCTGGAAATGGAGCTGCATCAGGCACTTTAGATTTAATAGCATCTTTTATCATTACCACGCCGTTTTTAGAACCCGGAACCGAACCTTGAACAAGTATCAAGTTTTCATTTTCAATTAATTTAACTACAGTTAGGTTTTGAGTTGTTATTCTAACATTTCCATATTGGCCAGCCATTTTTTTACCTTTCCAAGTTCTTCCTGGATCTTGACTGTTACCAGTTGAGCCATGAGCTCTATGACTTATGGACACACCATGTGAAGCCTGCATTCCACCAAAGTTATGTCTTTTCATTGAACCAGCAAAACCTTTACCTTGAGAAATCCCAACAACATCAACTTTTTGGCCTGTCACGTAGTGGTTAACACTTAATTTGTCACCTACTTTAAGAAGTGCTTCTTCAGAGACCCTAAACTCAGCCACTCTTTCTTTTGGCTCAGATTTTGATTTAGCAAATACGCCTCGCATTGGCTTATTGGTGTGTTTCAGTTTTTTATTGTGAAAACCTAATTGGATAGCTGTATACCCATCTTTTTCAACTGTCTTGGTAGAGAGCACTTCAGCATCTTCCAATCTTAAGACGGTAACAGGAATATGCTCGCCTTTATCGTTAAATACACGAGACATGCCTAACTTTCTAACTATAACTCCACAGCGCATAATATTATCCTTTATAGCTTGATTTCAATATCAACACCAGATGCCAGGTCTAACTTCATTAGCGCATCCACAGTTTGAGGAGTAGGCTCAACGATATCTAATACTCTTTTATGTGTTCTCATTTCAAATTGCTCTCTACTTTTCTTATCAACATGGGGCCCTCTAAGAACAGTAAATCTATTTAATGAAGTAGGGAGAGGAATAGGACCACGTATTTTTGCCCCTGTTCTTCTTGCAGTATTAACAATTTCTGAGGTAGATTGATCTAGAATCCTATGATCGAATGCCTTTAATCTAATTCTAATATTTTGATTATCCATAAAATGACCTCATTACTTTAACTATTAATTACCTACTATTTAAGACTGAATACTTGAAACCACTCCAGCACCAACCGTTCTTCCACCTTCTCTTATAGCAAACCTTAGACCTTCATCCATTGCTATTGGTGCAATTAATTCTACAGTTATTGCTATATTATCACCCGGCATCACCATTTCAGTGCCTGATGGAAGCTCAACAGCTCCAGTTACATCTGTAGTTCTAAAGTAAAATTGAGGACGGTAATTACTAAAAAATGGTGTATGTCTTCCACCTTCATCTTTGTTTAATATATATGCCTCGCCTTTGAATTTTGAGTAAGGCTTAATTGAACCAGGCGCAGATAAAACCTGACCACGCTCAACATCTTCTCTTTTTGTACCTCTGAGAAGAACCCCAACGTTATCTCCAGCTTCACCAGAATCTAGTAACTTACGAAACATTTCAACACCAGTACATGTTGTCTTGGTTGTTTCTTTGATCCCAACAATTTCAATTTCTTCTCCAACTTTTACTATTCCTCTTTCAACACGTCCTGTAACAACAGTTCCTCTTCCTGAAATTGAAAAAACATCTTCAATAGGCATTAAAAAAGGCTTATCTTTATCACGAGCTGGCTGAGGAATATAAGAATCAACCGCTGCCATCAGCTCATTTATAGAATTGATGCCTATAGCTTCGTCACGATTCTCTAGTGCAGCTAATGCACTACCTTTTATAATAGGAATATCGTCACCTGGAAAATCGTAGCTGCTTAAAAGCTCACGAATTTCTAATTCTACTAACTCTAAAAGCTCTTCATCGTCAACTTGATCAACTTTGTTCATGTAAACAACTAATGAAGGAACACCAACCTGACGAGCTAATAATATATGTTCTTTAGTTTGAGGCATAGGACCGTCAGCAGCATTAACAACTAAAATAGCACCATCCATTTGAGCCGCCCCAGTAATCATATTCTTTACATAGTCAGCATGACCCGGACAATCAACGTGAGCATAATGACGGTTTTCTGTTGAATACTCAACGTGAGCTGTAGAGATAGTTATACCTCTTTCTCTTTCTTCAGGAGCCTTATCAATTTGGTCATAAGCAGAAAAATCAGCACGACCAGCATCTGCCATAACTTTTGTAATTGCAGCGGTTAATGTTGTTTTACCGTGATCAACATGGCCTATTGTTCCAATGTTGCAGTGCGGTTTACTACGATCAAATTTTTCTTTAGACATCTTTTAGAACCTTTCTATTACTTTTTATTATTACTTAAGCTAGTTTTGCTTTAACTTCATCTGCTACAGCTTGTGGAACTTGATCATAATGATCAAATATCATTGTATACTGAGCTCTACCTTGGCTCATTGATCTCAGATTATTTACATAGCCAAACATATTAGCCAGTGGTACCATTGCATTTATAACTTGCGCATTACCTCTTGCGTCCATGCCATTAACTTGACCTCTTCTGCTATTTAAATCTCCAATAATGTCACCCATGTACTCCTCAGGTGTCACACACTCAACTTTCATGATCGGCTCTAATAACGCCGGAGAAGCTTTTTTCATTCCTTCACGAAAAGCAGCTCTTGCTGCAATTTCAAATGCCATGACCGAAGAGTCAACATCGTGATAGGCACCATCATGCAAATTGACCTTAAAATCTATAGCTGGAAAACCAGCTATAATACCAGATTCCTTGGCTTGTATAAGGCCTTTTTCAACACCAGGAATATATTCAGATGGAATATTCCCGCCTTTAATAGTATTTAAAAATTCAAAGTCTTTGTCGGGGTTTGGAGAAAAGGTCATCTTCACTCTTGCAAATTGACCAGATCCACCTGACTGCTTTTTGTGAGTATAATCAACCTCTACCTCTTTAGTAATTGTCTCCCTATAAGCTACTTGAGGAGCACCAATATTAGCCTCAACTTTAAATTCACGTTTCAAACGATCTATCAGAATATCAAGGTGCAATTCACCCATTCCCTTCATGATTGTTTGACCAGATTCTATGTCAGTTGAGACCTGGAAAGAAGGATCTTCTGCAGCCAATCTAGCAAGTCCAGTAGACATTTTTTCTTGATCATTTTTTGATTTAGGCTCAACAGCAATTTCAATAACTGGATTAGGGAAAGTCATTGTCTCTAATACCACTGACTTTAGTGGATCAGACAAGGTGTCACCAGTTGTTGTTTCTTTCATACCAGCTAAAGCAACAATATCACCTGCAAAAGCTTCATCTATTTCTTCTCTATTATTAGAATGCATCATCATCATTCTACCTACACGTTCTTTTTTTCCTTTAGTAGAATTTAATAGAGCATCACCTTTTTTAATTGAGCCTGAATAAACTCTTAAAAAAGTTAGTGATCCCACAAATGGATCATTCATAATTTTAAATGCTAATCCTGAAAAGGGCTCCTGATCACTTGCTCTTCTTTCAATGTTTCTAGTTTCTGAAGCATCTCCAGGCATAAAACCAACATAAGGAGGCACATCCAAAGGATCAGGAAGAAAATCTATAACTGAGTTCAACATTGTTTGAACTCCTTTGTTTTTAAAAGCAGAACCACAAAGAACAGGCACAAAGTCCATTGCTAGAGTACCTTTTCTTATAAGTTTTCTGAGGGAAATTTCATCAGGCTCTTCACCTTCCAGATATTTTTCCATCCACTCATCGTCTTGCTCTACAGCAAGTTCCAAAAGTACAGCTCTCATTGATTTTGCTTTATCCTTAAGGCTTTCTCTAATATCACGAATGGTCCAAGAAGCACCTAAATCTTCAGAGTCCCAAACCCATTCCTTCATTGACACTAAATCAACAAGACCAGCAAATTCATTTTCTGCGCCAATCGGTAAGTTTATAGGCATTGGTGTAGCACCTGTTCTATCTTTAATCATGTCAACGCATTTAAAGAAATCAGCCCCAATTTTGTCCATTTTATTTACAAAAACTATTCTTGGAACTTTGTATCTATCAGCTTGCCTCCAAACTGTTTCTGTTTGAGGCTCAATACCTGCATTTGCGTCAAGCACAACCACAGCTCCGTCTAGAACGGCTAAAGAGCGCTCTACTTCTATAGTAAAGTCAACGTGACCAGGGGTATCAATAATATTGAATCTAAATTTAGCCTCATCTTCAGATGCTCCATAATGAGGATCATAGTTTGTACCGTCTTCAGTTCTAAACCAAAAGCAAGTCGTTGCAGCTGAAGTTATAGTAATTCCACGTTCTTGCTCTTGCTCCATCCAATCCATGGTAGCATTCCCATCGTGCACCTCACCAATTTTATGGGATTTTCCAGTGTAATATAGAACCCTTTCTGATGTTGTCGTTTTTCCAGCATCAATGTGGGCAATTATACCAAAATTTCTATATCTATTTAAATTATATCCACGAGCCATCTTTAATCCTTAATTTTTTTTTACCAGCGATAATGTGAAAAGGCTTTATTAGCTTCAGCCATTTTATGAGTGTCTTCTCTCTTTTTTACAGAAGCGCCCCTATTAGCAGAAGCATCCATTAATTCACCACTTAATCTCTCAGTCATTGAGTTTTCAGATCTGTTTCTACTACTATTAATTAGCCATCTGATGGCTAATGCTAGAGCTCTTTCAGATCGAACTTCAACCGGCACCTGGTAAGTTGCACCCCCAACCCTTCTTGACCTTACTTCTAACTGAGGTTGAACATTCTCCAAAGCTTCATGAAAAATTTTGACAGCTTCTGAACCTGATTTCTTTTCAATAACCTCGAAAGCACCATAAACAATTTTTTCTGCTGTAGATCTTTTGCCATCATACATCAAACAAGATGTGAATTTAGAAACAACTACGTCACTAAATTTAGGGTCAGGCATGACCTCTCTTTTAACAGCTTTTCTACGTCTTGACATTATATTATCCTTTTTTACTTAGGCCTTTTGGCACCATATTTAGATCTTCTTTGACGCCTGTCCGCAACACCCTGTGTATCTAGAGTTCCTCTTATGACGTGATACCTAACACCTGGTAAATCTTTTACCCTTCCACCCCTTATAAGAACGACTGAGTGCTCTTGTAAGTTATGACCTTCTCCAGGTATATACGAGGTGACCTCAAAACCGTTAGTAAGTCTTATTCGAGCAACTTTTCTTAATGCAGAATTAGGTTTTTTTGGAGTGGTTGTGTAAACTCTAGTACAAACTCCTCTTTTTTGAGGACATGATTGCATAGCAGGAACTTTAGTTTTATTAACAGATCTAACTCGACCATGCCTTATAAGCTGATTAATAGTAGGCATCTTTAATTCCTTCGTAAAAACGATATGACTAGAGATGAAAGTCATACGAAAATTATTATTTAAAATCGTTATTAGTAAGCTAGCGTCTAATTTAAAATTACTACCAGAACTTAATAATTGCGGGATTGTAATATTTACAATCTATTTGGTCAAGAGCTAATAACTTAAATTTTAACAAATACTACCTTTGCCTAAATTGTTTCCTCATTTGCTTCCATATTTGCTGCATCAATTAGAACTTTTTCTTGTTTTGCATTAGCTTCTAATATTTCCTTATCTCTTCTGTTTGCAGTCATTCTCAACTTATTCACTATTGATCCTGTTCCTGCTGGAACAAGACGTCCCACAATAACATTTTCTTTTAATCCCAATAAAGAATCAGATTTTCCAGATACTGCCGCCTCAGTAAGAACTCTAGTAGTTTCTTGAAATGATGCAGCTGAAATAAAACTTTCAGTTTGCAAGCTAGCTTTTGTGATACCCAATAATATTGGAAATCCTTTTGCAGGCTCAATATTCTGTTCTATTGCTTTTTCATTGGCTTTCTTAAACTCTAACCTATTAACATGCTCACCATTAAGAAAGTTAGTTCCTCCATGCTCAGTAATCTCAACTTTTTGCAACATTTGTCTTACAATGACTTCAATATGCTTGTCATTGATTTTAACGCCCTGAAGTCTGTAAACATCTTGAACTTCTTTTACTAAGTAATCAGCTAGAGCTTCTACCCCAAGTATATTTAAAATATCGTGCGGAACAGGGCTACCATCTATTATCATATCGCCTTTTCTAATAAAATCACCTTCTTGAACAGCGAGTAATTTCCCTTTTGGAACCATATACTCAACAGGATCAATATCCACATCTTGAGAAACAACTCTAATCCTTCTTTTAGCTTTGTAGTCTGCACCAAATTCTACGACACCGTCACTTTCCGAAATAATTGCAAAATCCTTCGGCTTCCTAGCTTCAAACAATTCAGCCACCCTTGGCAAGCCACCTGTAATATCCCTTGTTTTTGAGCTTTCCCTTGGAATACGTGCTAGAACAGAACCTGCTTTTACTTTACTACCGTTTTCGACACTTAATATAGCATTCATAGACATAAAGTATCTTGCTTCTAGCCCATTTGGTAAATTAATTACTTCACCTTCTTCGTTTCTTAGAGTAATTCTTGGTCTTAAATTTGATCCACCAGCTTGTTGTTTCCAATCTAATACAACCCTGTTGCCTATACCTGTAGTTTCATCAACAACTTCTCTCATTGAAACACCGTCAACAAGATCAACATAGTGGGCTGTACCTTCTTTTTCAGTTACAATAGGAATTGTGTATGGATCCCATTCAGCTAAAATTTGGCCTGCTTTTACGGTTTCACCGTCTTTTTTTAATAACTTTGCACCATATTGTAATCTATAACGAGCTTTTTCTCTTCCTTGATCATCTAATATAAGCATTTCTGAAGATCTTGAGAGTACAACTTCGCTCCCTTCTTCCGTTGTTACTGAAGACGCGTTATCTAATTTTAACTTACCATCAAAAGGAGCTTCAATTTTTGACTGCTCGGCTCCTCTTTGAGCAGCCCCTCCTATATGGAATGTTCTCATTGTCAATTGTGTTCCTGGTTCACCAATGGATTGAGCGGCTATTACTCCAACAGCTTCACCAATATTTACAGGAGTTCCTCTTGCAAGGTCTCTTCCGTAACAAGCAGCGCAAATACCGGGCTGAGTATCACAAGTTAATGCAGATCTGACTTTGACTTGATCTATTCCAGCTTTTTCAATCTTATCGACATCATCTTCATCAAGAATAGTTCCTTTTTTGACTATTATGTCTTTACCTTTATTACTTAAAACGTCATTAGTTACAGTTCTACCTAAAATTCTTTCTGTAAGAGGTTCTATAATGTCTCCGCCTTCAATCACAGCACGCATAACAAAACCATTTTCTGTTCCACAGTCTTCATCCGTTACTATACAATCTTGAGCAACATCAACCAACCTTCTAGTTAAATAACCAGAATTAGCAGTTTTAAGAGCAGTGTCAGCTAACCCTTTTCTAGCTCCGTGAGTAGAATTAAAGTATTCAAGCACATTTAAACCATCTTTAAATGAAGACTTAATTGGAGTTTCAATAATTTCTCCAGAAGGTTTAGCCATCAAACCTCTCATTCCAGCTAGCTGTTTTATTTGAGCTGCAGAACCCCTTGCTCCAGAGTGAGCCATCATCCAAACTGAGTTTACAGGCTCACCAACTTTAATAGTTGAAATATTCTTCATCATTTCAGCTGCTACATCGTCAGAGCATTTTGACCAAACATCAACAACTTTGTTGTATTTCTCACCTTGAGTAATCAATCCATCTTGGTATTGTTGTTCAAAGTCTTTGACCTGCTTTTCAGCCCCAGCCATTAAGCCAGCCTTAGCTTGTGGAGTTTCAAGGTCCGATATGCCAAACGAAATACCTGCTGTACAAGCGTGCTTAAAACCCATTGACATCAATTGGTCACAAAATATTACAGTATCTTTTTGACCACAATGTCTGTAAACGTAATCAATAACATTAGTCACTTCTTTCTTAGTCATTAATTTGTTTATCGTATTAAATGTTACAGATGAATGTTTTGGTAAGAGAGTTGACAACTTTGCTCTACCAGGGGTAGTTTCAACGATTTCAACAACAGGATTACCTGACTTATCATACGTGTTTACTCTGATTTTAACTTTTGCCTGAAGGTGAACCTGATTATTATCTAAAGCCATCAAGGCTTCAGATGAGGATGAAAAAATCATACCTTCGCCCAATACTGATTCACTTATCATAGATAAGTAATATAGACCAAGAATTATATCTTGAGACGGAACAATAATAGGTTTACCACTAGAAGGAGACAAAATGTTATTAGTAGACATCATCAAGACTCTTGCTTCCAACTGAGCTTCAAGCGACAAAGGAACGTGAACAGCCATTTGGTCACCGTCAAAGTCAGCATTAAAAGCTGTACACACTAAGGGATGTAAGTTAATGGCTTTGCCTTCAATTAATACAGGCTCAAAAGCTTGTATACCTAATCTATGAAGAGTTGGAGCTCTATTAAGCATTACTGGATGCTCTCTAATTACCTCTTCAAGAATATCCCATACCTCAGGCCTCTCCTTTTCAACCATTCTTTTAGCCGCTTTGACAGTACTGGCTAATCCATAAAGCTCTAATCTTGAGTATATAAAAGGTTTAAAAAGCTCTAAGGCCATTTTTTTTGGAAGACCACACTGATGTAACTTTAATTCAGGGCCAACAACTATGACTGATCTCCCTGAATAATCAACTCTCTTACCTAATAAATTTTGTCTGAATCTGCCTTGCTTACCTTTCAACATATCAGATAAAGATTTTAGTGGCCTTTTATTAACACCTGTAATAACCCGACCTCGTCTACCATTATCGAATAAAGCGTCTACAGATTCTTGCAACATTCTTTTTTCATTGCGAATAATTATATCTGGCGCTCTTAATTCTATGAGTCTTTTGAGACGATTGTTTCTATTTATAACCCTTCTGTAAAGATCATTTAAGTCTGAAGTTGCAAACCTTCCTCCATCTAATGGTACTAAAGGACGTAATTCAGGTGGTATTACGGGAACAACTTCAAGTATCATCCATTCTGGCTTGGAACCAGAATCAATAAATGATTCTACTAATTTCAATCGTTTAACTAATTTTTTTCGTTTAATCTCAGAACCTGTTTTAATCAAATCATCTCGAATTTTAATCAGTTCTTCATCTAGATCCATTTCAACTAATATTTTTTTAATAGCTTCTGCACCAATAGAGACTTCAAAACTTTCGTCTCCAAATTCATCAAGAGCATTCTCATAATCTTCTTCATTAAGCAGCTGTCCTTTGTTAAGAGATGTTAACCCAGGTTCAGTGACTATGAAATACTCAAAATATAGTACTCTTTCAAGATCTTTGAGGGTCATATCTGTAAGTAACCCTATTCTAGACGGCAATGATTTTAAAAACCATATATGCGCTACTGGAGCAGCCAAATCAATATGCCCCATTCTTTCCCTTCTAACTTTAGAAAGAGTTACCTCTACCCCACATTTTTCACAGATTATTCCTCTATATTTCATACGCTTGTATTTGCCACAAAGACACTCATAATCTCTAACAGGTCCAAAAATTTTAGCGCAGAACAATCCATCGCGCTCTGGTTTAAATGTTCTGTAGTTTATTGTTTCTGGCTTCTTTATTTCTCCAAATGACCAGCTCTTAATTGCCTCTGGAGAAGCAATAGATATACTTATTTGATCAAAACCTTTAGTTACCCCTGTTTGGCCAAAGGTATTCATAAGTTCATTCATATTTGTTTCCTATCTTTTTTCGTATTAAACTTTAATTATTCTACCACATCCATATTTACATTTAGGCCCAACGATTTTAACTCTTTAAGTAAAACATTGAAAGATTCAGGTATACCAGCTTCAAAATCGTCATCCCCTTTTATTATTGATTCATAAACTTTTGTTCTTCCTGACACATCGTCGGATTTAACAGTTAACATTTCTTGAAGTGTATAAGCCGCACCGTATGCTTCAAGGGCCCAAACCTCCATTTCACCAAAACGTTGTCCACCAAACTGAGCTTTTCCACCTAAAGGCTGTTGCGTTACTAATGAATAAGGTCCAATTGATCTAGCATGAATTTTATCATCAACTAAATGGTGTAACTTAAGCATATAAATATACCCAACAGTTACTTTTCTATCAAAAGCTTCTCCAGTTCTTCCATCTGTGAGCCATACTTGACCCGTCTCGTCTAAATCAGCCAATTTAAGCATATCTCTTACATTTTTTTCACTAGCGCCATCAAATACTGGTGTTGCCATTGGAACACCTCTTTTAAGGTTTTGAGCTTGTTGAATAATTTGTTTATCTGTCAAATTAGATAAATCTGAGTTAAACTGTTTATCGCCATAAATCTCAGATAAGAATTTTTTAACTTGTGTATTATTATCATCTGAATAAACCATTTTACTAATCTTACTACCTAGCCCAGATGCTGCCCACCCTAGATGAGTTTCTAGTATTTGACCAACATTCATACGTGAAGGAACACCTAGAGGATTAAGCACTACATCGACAGGAGTACCATCGTCTAGATAGGGCATATCTTCTGCTGGAATAATTCTAGAAATAACACCTTTGTTACCGTGTCTACCGGCCATTTTATCTCCAGATTGTAATTTTCTTTTAACAGCAACAAAAACTTTAACCATTTTCATAACACCAGGTAAAAGCTCATCGCCTCTTTGTAACTTGTCAACCTTATCATTAAATCTATTTTCTAAAGTTTTAATAACACCGTCGAAATGAGCTGATAATTTTTCTATATTTTTTTGAATTGTATCATCGTTAATAGAAATCGATCTAAGTTCTACTCTAGAGATTTTATTTATCATCTCATCTGTAATAACATCACCGTTTGTAATAGATTTTATGTTTGCCGAAGAAACTTTTTGTCCTAGTAAATATTCCTTTAGTCTACCATAATAAGCTCTTTCAAGAATTATTTTTTCATCATCTCTATCCTTGGCAAATCTATCAATTTCAGCCCTTTCTATAGCTCTAGCTCTTTCATCTTTATCAATACCTCTTCTAGAAAAAATTCTTACGTCAACAACAGTTCCTGAAACTCCAGGAGGTGCTTTTAAGGAACTATCTCTTACATCAGAAGCCTTCTCTCCAAAAATAGCCCTGAGCAACTTTTCTTCAGGTGTCATTGGACTTTCACCTTTTGGAGTGACTTTTCCAACCATGATATCTCCAGGTTTAACTTCAGCTCCTATATAAACCATGCCTGCTTCATCTAAATTTCTTAACGCTTCTTCACCAATATTTGGTATGTCACGTGTAATTTCTTCTTGACCTAATTTAGTGTCTCTAGCCATAACCTCAAATTCTTCAATATGAATTGAAGAAAACACGTCATCTTTAACTATTCTTTCTGAAATTAAAATTGAGTCTTCAAAATTATATCCGTTCCATGGCATAAAAGCCACTAACACATTTCTCCCTAGCGCTAATTCACCATCTTCAGTAGCCGGCCCATCAGCAATAATATCTCCATTATTTATTATATCTCCAACCTGAACTAGAGGTCTTTGATTAATACAGGTGTTTTGGTTACTCCTTTGAAATTTCAATAATGAGTATATGTCAACTGGACTTATATCTATTTCATCAGAAGAATTTGCTCTTATAACAATCCTAGTTGCATCCACCTGATCAACAATACCAGATCTTCTTGCAACTAATGTTACTCCTGAATCTTGCGCAACAGTTGCTTCAATACCAGTCCCAACCAGAGGACTTTCTGACTTGACCAATGGTACAGCCTGTCTCATCATATTTGAACCCATTAAAGCTCTGTTAGCATCGTCATTTTCTAAAAATGGAATCAACGCAGATGCAACCGAAACTAATTGTTTAGGAGAAACATCCATTAAATTAATATCTTTTGGATTAGCTAGTCCTATATCACCACCTTTTCGAACAGGAAGCAATTCACCTGTAAATTGATCTTTATTGTCTAATTCAGCATTAGCCTGAGCTATCGTAAACTTGCCTTCCTCAATAGCTGAGACGTAGACGACTTCTTTTGTTACTTTTCCTTCCTCAACCTTCCTGTAAGGAGTTTCAATAAAACCATATTGATTTATTTGAGCAAACGTTGCTAAGGAGTTTATCAGTCCAATATTTGGTCCTTCTGGGGTTTCAATTGGGCAAATTCTTCCGTAATGAGTTGGATGAACATCCCTAACTTCAAAACCTGCTCGTTCTCTTGTCAGCCCACCTGGACCTAAAGCAGAAACTCTTCGTTTGTGAGTAATTTCTGAAAGTGGGTTTGTTTGGTCCATAAATTGAGACAATTGACTTGAACCAAAAAATTCCCTTATTGAAGCCGCAGCTGGCTTAGCGTTTATTAGATCTTGAGGCATTAAGTTTTCTATTTCATTAGCAGAACTCATTCTTTCTCTTATTGCTCTTTCCATTCTAGAAAGACCAACACGATATTGATTCTCTAACAATTCACCAACCGATCTTACTCTTCTATTACCTAAGTGATCAATATCGTCGATTTCTCCATGACCGTCTTTTAAAGAAATTAATTCTTTAAGAATTGCCAAAATATCAACTTTTCTTAGATACTCTCAAACTGTCATCTAATTCAAGATCTAATCGCGCAGACATTTTAACTCTGCCAACGGCAGACAGGTCATATTTATCTTGGTCAAAAAATAAACCGTTAAATAAAGCCTCAGCAGTTTCATGCGCAGGAGGCTCACCTGGACGCATTACCCTGTAAATATCAACTAAGGACTCTTCTCTAGATGCGTTTTTATCTAAAGCTAATGTGTTTCTTATCCAAGGACCAACTGAGGAATTATCAATAAGTAGTAATTTTAATTCATCAAGGTTGTTTGTTTTAAAAAGATTTATTAAATCTTCCGTTACTTCATCGCCAGCTTCTGCGTATACTTCGCCTGTTTCTATATTAATTATATCGTCAGCTATATATTTACCAATAAGCTGTTGCTCATCTAATTTAATAGTTTTTAAACCATTATCAGTTAAAATCTTAACATTTCTAGGTGTCATTTTATCACCAGAATTAGCAACAACTTTTCCTGTTTTAGAGTCAATCAAGTCAAAATTTAGCCTTACACCTTTATACTGGTTTTCAATAAAATCTGTCGTCCAATTGTTAGATTTCAATTTATAGATTTGGTTTTCATAGAAAAAATTTAAAATATCCTCTCTTGTCATTCCAATTAATTTTGTTCTATCGGGCTCTTGTTCTTTTTGTTTACATTCCTTTAAATATTTTTCCGAATTTTCGTCTAACAGAGCCATCAACAATGTCGTACACGGTAACTTTCTTCTTCTATCTATCCTAACGTTGAGAATATCTTTCGGATCGAATTCAAAATCCAACCATGATCCTCTGTAAGGAATAACTCGAGCAGCAAATAAGTATTTACCTGAAGCATGGCTTTTGCCCTTATCATGATCAAAGAACACACCAGGTGATCTGTGCATTTGAGAGACTATTACTCTTTCCGTACCATTAACCACAAATGTTCCATTAGGTGTCATTAAGGGCATATCTCCCATGTAAACATCTTGCTCTTTCATATCTCTAACAGATCTAGTACCAGTATCAGCTTCTATATCCCAAACTATTAATCTTAAGGTCAATCTTAAGGGAGAGGAAAACGTCAAGCCACGTTGGTGGCATTCCTCAACATCATATTTTGGCTCTTCCAACGTGTAAGAAACAAACTCCAGCATAGATCTACCAGTAAAATCTTTAATTGGGAAAACAGAATTAAAAACGGCTTGTAATCCAACATCAGTTCTATCAAAAGAAGGAACATACATTTGTAAAAATTGTTCATAAGAATTTCTTTGGACTTCAATCAAATTTGGCATTTGGGCAACTTCTTTAATTTTCCCAAAGGTTCTTCTTACTCTTCTTCTATTTAATAATGAACTTGATTGAACTGACATTTATTATCCTTTAAATTTAAAAAACATTTTGTTGTAACAATTTGGACAAAATAAGACTTAATAAACAAGCTTAATTACATAAGCTTGTTTATTTATTATTTAAAATCAATTATTTGATTTCGACAGTAGCACCTGCTTCTTCAAGTTTAGCTTTTATTTCATTAGCCTCTGCTTCAGGGACTCCTTCTTTTACCATTGAAGGAGCAGCTTCTACTAAGTCTTTAGCCTCTTTCAAACCTAATCCTGTTACAGCTCTAACTTCCTTAATAACATTTATTTTCTTCTCACCAACTGATGATAACATAACATTAAATTCAGTCTTTGCTTCCGCTGCAGGTGCAGCATCACCGCCACCAGCGGCCGCTACAGCAACAGGTGCTGATGCAGAAACACCCCATTTTTCTTCAAGAAGCTTAGCTAAATCAGCTGCCTCTAAAACAGTAAGTGAACTTAAGTCATTTGCAATTTTTTCTATATCTGCCATTTTAATCTCCAAAATGTTAATTTGTTATTGTTTTGATTTTTGTGAAATAGTTCTTAAAACTTGAGACGCTGGCTCCACAGATAATCTTAGTATCTTTGAAGCAGGCGCTTGAAGAAGGCCAACTAACTTTCCTCTCAGGTCATTTAGACTTGGAAGCTTAGCTAATGCTTCTACATCTATTTTAGAAAGTGCTTTATCTTCTAAACCACCTCCAATTATAACTAGCTTTTCATTTTCTTTAGCATAATCGACCAATATTTTTGCAGCCATCACAGGGTCACTAGAAGAACCAATAGCTGTTGGTCCTTTAAACATTGAGTCCATGTGTTGGTATTTTGTGTCCTTTAACGCAATACGTGCAATTCTATTTTTAGTAACTTTAAAATTACAGTTTTCGTTTCGCATTTTAGTTCGGAGACTTGTACTCTCCTCAACTGTAAGGCCAATACAGTGAACAATTACGACTGAAGCCGCACTGTCAAATGTATCATGCAAATTATTGACCAAGTCGGTTTTTTCATTTCTGTTCACCGAGAAGCCTCCAATTTTTTATTATGACAATTTACTATCATAACACTTGTTGCATTTAAGGTAATATAATTACCCACGGCCTGCCCTATAAGTAACAGCAGAAATTCTGCTTTCCTTGTCTATGCAGGATATTAAGAATTCTTACATTCACCTACAGTCTTGGACAGGTTTAGCCCTTTTTAAGGACTAATCGAGAATGAAAAACATCATTCTCATAATAAATATGTAGTTAATAGCTACATATTTATATTAATACCAGCTCCCATAGTTGAGCTGATTGAAATTTTTTTAATAAAAGTTCCTTTTGCACCAGAAGGCCGTGCCTTTTGCACAGCGTCTATAAACGAATTAATATTTTCAGTTATTTTTTCAGATCCAAAACTAACTTTACCAACACCAGCTTGAACTAATCCGTTTTTTTCAGCTCGATATTGTACTTGACCAGATTTTGCTGCTTCAACAGCCAACTTAACGTCTGCAGTTACTGTTCCAAGCTTTGGATTAGGCATAAGGCCTTTAGGTCCTAATATTTTTCCAATTCTTCCTACAACTCCCATCAAATCAGGTGTTGCTATAACTCTGTCATAATTTAGATTACCCTTTTGCATATCTTCAGCAAGCTCCTCAGCACCTACAACATCTGCACCCGCATTTTTAGCATCCTCAGCTTTCTGATCTCTAGCAAAAACTGCAACTTTCATTTGCTTTCCATTACCGTGAGGTAAAGAAACAACACCTCTTACCATTTGATCAGCATGCCTAGGATCAATGCCTAAATTCATCGAAACTTCTATTGTTTCATCAAACTTCTTTTTTTTAGCATTAACAAAAACTTCAACTGCTTCACCTAAATTTAAAGATTTATTGTCTATAATTTTATACATATCTATTAAGCTTTTACTTTTTTTCATGACCTACTCCACAACCTCTAAACCCATTGACCTGGCTGAGCCTTTAACCATTTCTATCGCACCATTAATATCAGCTGCATTTAAATCTTTCATTTTATTTTCTGCTATTTCTCTTACTTGACTGATTTTAACTGAACCACCTACTGTTCTACCTGGCTCACTGGATCCTTTTTCTTTACCTGCAGCTTTTTTGAGATAAAAGGACACAGGTGGAGTTTTGGTAACAAAACTAAAACTCTTATCAGAAAAAACTGTAATAACAACTGGAATAGGCATATTTTTTTCTAAAGAATCAGTAGATGCATTAAACGCTTTACAAAATTCCATTATATTCACACCTCTTTGCCCAAGAGCTGGACCAACTGGTGGTGATGGGTTAGCTGCCCCTGCTGGAATGTTTAACTTAATATAACCGTCTATTTTTTTTGCCATTTTAACCTCCGCAACATTTATAATAGTTGCTAATAAATTTTTACCTAAATCTTCTCTACCTGTGTGTACTCAAGATCAACTGGAGTTGATCTTCCAAAAATAGACACAGCAACTTTCAACCTGGACTTATCTTCATCAATTTCCTCAACCAAACCGTTGAAACTTTGAAAAGGACCCTCTGAAACTCTAACTTCTTCACCTATTTCATATATTATGCTAGATCTAGGTCTATCTACTCCTTCACTAATCTGACTAATCAATCTTTTAGCTTCAACTTCACTAATAGCAGTTGGTCTACCTTTCGCTCCAAGGAAACCAGTCACTTTAGGTTGAGCTTTAATTAAGTGCCAGCTCTCGTCTGTAATTTCCATTTTGATTAGTATGTAACCAGGAAAGAACTTCTTTTCAGTTTGCACTTTTGACCCACGTCTAATCTCAATGACTTCCTCAGTTGGGACTAAAACTTGTTCGATTAGACCTTCCAAGTTTTTAGAAACGACTTGCTCTTCGATATTCTGACATACCTTTTTTTCAGAACCTGAAAAAACATGAACTACGTACCATTTCTTAGACATTATAACCGTCCACAATCAAGACTTTTAATAAAACAAAAAAAAACTATATAACTAGCCACCAAAACTTAATAACGCTTGAACAACATTTGATAGCAAAAGATCAACCAGAAAAAAAAATAATGATGCAATTAAAGCCATAACAAAAACAGACATCGAAGCAATCATAGTTTCTCGCTTAGTTGCCCATGTTATTCTATTAATTTCTTGTCTTACCTGCCTAACAAATTGTGCGGGGTTTGTTTTAGCCATAAGTAGCCTTTCTTGCAAGAATAAAATGATTTATTACTTTTTTTTTTGTAATTTGTCAAAGTGATAACTTGTTTTTAATTTAATTTTTTAATGGCAGGAGTGGAGGGACTCGAACCCCCAGCCCCCGGTTTTGGAGACCGGTGCTCTACCAATTGAGCTACACTCCTAATTAAATTTAACTTTTCTCATTACTTTAACTATTAATTACCTACTATTTAAGACTGAATACTTGAAACCACTCCAGCACCAACCGTTCTTCCACCTTCTCTTATAGCAAACCTTAGACCTTCATCCATTGCTATTGGTGCAATTAATTCTACAGTTATTGCTATATTATCACCCGGCATCACCATTTCAGTGCCTGATGGAAGCTCAACAGCTCCAGTTACATCTGTAGTTCTAAAGTAAAATTGAGGACGGTAATTACTAAAAAATGGTGTATGTCTTCCACCTTCATCTTTGTTTAATATATATGCCTCGCCTTTGAATTTTGAGTAAGGCTTAATTGAACCAGGCGCAGATAAAACCTGACCACGCTCAACATCTTCTCTTTTTGTACCTCTGAGAAGAACCCCAACGTTATCTCCAGCTTCACCAGAATCTAATAACTTACGAAACATTTCAACACCAGTACATGTTGTCTTGGTTGTTTCTTTGATCCCAACAATTTCAATTTCTTCTCCAACTTTTACTATTCCTCTTTCAACACGTCCTGTAACAACAGTTCCTCTTCCTGAAATTGAAAAAACATCTTCAATAGGCATTAAAAAAGGCTTATCTTTATCACGAGCTGGCTGAGGAATATAAGAATCAACCGCTGCCATCAGCTCATTTATAGAATTGATGCCTATAGCTTCGTCACGATTCTCTAGTGCAGCTAATGCACTACCTTTTATAATAGGAATATCGTCACCTGGAAAATCGTAGCTGCTTAAAAGCTCACGAATTTCTAATTCTACTAACTCTAAAAGCTCTTCATCGTCAACTTGATCAACTTTGTTCATGTAAACAACTAATGAAGGAACACCAACCTGACGAGCTAATAATATATGTTCTTTAGTTTGAGGCATAGGACCGTCAGCAGCATTAACAACTAAAATAGCACCATCCATTTGAGCCGCCCCAGTAATCATATTCTTTACATAGTCAGCATGACCCGGACAATCAACGTGAGCATAATGACGGTTTTCTGTTGAATACTCAACGTGAGCTGTAGAGATAGTTATACCTCTTTCTCTTTCTTCAGGAGCCTTATCAATTTGGTCATAAGCAGAAAAATCAGCACGACCAGCATCTGCCATAACTTTTGTAATTGCAGCGGTTAATGTTGTTTTACCGTGATCAACATGGCCTATTGTTCCAATGTTGCAGTGCGGTTTACTACGATCAAATTTTTCTTTAGACATCTTTTAGAACCTTTCTATTACTTTTTATTATTACTTAAGCTAGAATTTAAATTAATGGTGGTGGGGGTAGGATTCGAACCTACGTACGCTACGCGGGCAGATTTACAGTCTGCTGCCTTTAACCACTCGGCCACCCCACCGAAAATTTATAAATATTGTTTGTTAAATAGTAATTCACCTTACTTAATATAATTCATGTGCTATGTTATATACACAAGCCTTGCGGAATAGAAAAGGTTTATTTAAATGTCAACAAAAAAAAATTAAAGTAGCTTTTAAACAAGATTTAATAATGAACAACAAACATAAAAAATTAAAGAGCACCAAAGGAACAAAATCATCAAAGAAATCAGGATTTGCGTCCAAAAATATAAATAATTTTTCTAAAAATTTTAAACTTCAGCCTAATCAAGTAATCATATCTGGAAAACATTCAACATTATCAGCACTAGGTAATAGAAAGAGAAAACTATTTTACTTAGTTACAACAGAAGATCACTGCATCACGTGGAGGAGAACAGTTGAAGATTTGGGACTTTCAATCGAAATTAAAATTAAAGAAAAAGAAGAATTAGATGAATTAAACAATTTAAAGCCACATCAGAATATAATTTTAATTGCTGAACCACTCCAAAGAACTTCATTAGATGAGTTTTTAATTAGCAAACAACATCAAACAAGTTACCCGATAAGGAATTATTATTTTAGACCAAGTGACAGATCCTCAGAATGTAGGAGCTATAATTAGATCCGCTCATGCCTTTAAAATGGATGGACTAGCGTTGTCCCAAACTAACAGCCCTTCAGAAACAGCCGCAATGTCAAAAGCCTCTTCTGGCGCCATTGAAAGACTAGAAATAATTCAATTATCGAATATGGCTAGAGAAATAAAGAAGTTACAACAATCAAATTTTACAGTTTATGGATTAGCGCATGGGGGGGCAGGTGACATTTTTGACTTAGAAAAAGAAACCGGCAACATAGCTGTTATCCTTGGATCTGAAGGAAAAGGGCTAAGAAGATTAACAAGAGAAAAGGTTGACGCATTAATCACAATACCTATGAATGAGGAAAGTGAATCGCTTAATGTATCAAATGCGGCTTGTATAACAATGCTACAATTGCAAAAAAATATTATAAAAATTAAATAAGTTCTTGTCTCCAAAATAAATATCGATTATTGATTTGATCAGTGCCGGCTTAGCTCAGTTGGTAGAGCAGTTGATTTGTAATCATCAGGTCGGGAGTTCGAGTCCCCCAGCCGGCACCATAACAAAATTTTATTTTATTTTTATCACCCTTTTACTGGAGTTAGACTTATATATTGAATCCTCAATTTTTAAATTTTCTATATAATCTTTTGCCTCATTATTAAGCTCTTTATCATAAACAAAATAATCCAATAAATGTTTTTGATAATAAAAGACGCTATCTCCTGCAAAGCCTTTATTCTTCCATTTGTGTATAATTTTTTTTTCTTTATTTTCACTAAATTTTCTGTAAAAAATTTCTCCATCTCCGTTTAATCTTAATGTTCCATTTGATCCTTCAATTAACATTTCTCCAATTGTTAAACGTCTATCAAATGCAACATGGTCTGATAATCTATTTCCATCAAACAAACCCCTCATCCCATTTTCAAACTCAAAAAACACTATTCCTGCATCCTCTCCTCTAATATGATTATTAAGTTTAGATAATTTAGCAAAAACACAATTAATATTACCAAACAAGAATCTAAACACATCTATTATGTGAATAGCTGTCTCGTGAATCATAAATCGTTCCATTTCTTGAAAATAAGGCTGCCTATTTAAATATGCGTCTTTACCTTGTCCATCTCCTGGTCGCATGCGAAAACTCACTTGAAATAAATCACCCAATAATGAAGACTTTAATATTTCATCAATTTTAATATACCACGGCTGATATCTAAAATTTTCATGAACTGCGATTGTCACTCCGTATTTTTCTGCAATTTTGACAGCTTTTTTTGCTTCTTTAAGATTATTCGTAAACGGTTTCTGACAAACAATGTTAACATTTGACTCAGCAGCAATTTTGATAAAATTTAAATGGTTTTTAGGAGGAACTATAATATCAACGAGGTTTGCATCAGTTTCATTTATCATAGTTTTAAAATCTGTGAAAAACCTACAGTTTTTAAATTGTTTTGATCTTGCTAAAGCCTCATTCTTATTTAATGAACATATTGCAACAACTTCAACATTTAGCCTTTCCCAAGCGTCATAGTGAAATTGACTAAAATACCCAGTTCCAACTATTGCCAAACGAATTTTATTTTTCATAACAAAGTCACATTAATAATTAGTTGATATGCCTCATTGCTATATGCAAAATACCATCTTCTAAAAAGTTTTCTCCATAGGAAACAAAATTTAGACTTTTATAAAATTTTTCAACGGCTACCTGACTGTGTAAAATTATTGAACTCTTATTTTCTGTTTCATTATAATATTTAATAATTTCATTAATCAATAAACTACCTACTTTGATGTTTCTGTGCTCTACAAGAACAGCAACCCGTTCAATTTTAAATATATGATTTTCTTTTTCACGAACCCTTGCAGTTGCTATAGCTTCGCGTTTCTTATAAATCATAAAATGGTTACATAAATGATCTAAATTATCAAATTCTATGTCTTCTGATATATTTTGTTCTTCACAAAACACCTTTTTTCTTATTTTAAATGAAATGTTGATTTCATCATTGGAAGTTATTTTATAAAATTTAAATGCGTTCATAGTTTAAATCTCAGTATTAGAAAATTTTTAATTAATCAATATCAGGCTATAATGGCAAAACACTACCATCATAATTAAAAAATTTTCCTGTATCATTTGATTTTAAATTTAAAAATTGTTTCATTAACCCTTCAGCACTTTCTTCTGGAGATATATCCGCATGGCTTCCCCCCATATCCGTTCTAACCCAACCAGGGTGATAAGAGGCTACTATTACATTATCATTAATAAATTGATTTGATATTGTCCGCATTAAATTGTTAGCAGCTGCTTTTGAAGCTCTGTATATGGGTGCATTAGAGGATGAGTGTTGCTGACTTCCCATAAGAGATGATATAATAGCAATTTTTGCACCATGGTTTACATTCAAATTTTCATAAAAATTTTTGATTGTTAAAAATGGTCCCGCAACATTCGCCATCATTACATCCATAATAGCCTGTTCATTGTGCTCTTTACTGAAAATATCACCTTTCCCGTTATTAACTCCTGCATTACAAACCAAAATATCAACCTTAAAATTAATATTTTGGGATATTTTCTTAATGCTTTCAGAGTTAGTAACATCCATTTCATGAATATTTAAGTTAGGGTGTTCTAAAGACAATTCCTGTAACTCTTCTGATTTTTTCTTATCTCTAAAACAAGCTTCAATATTGAGGTTTTTGATTAGAGATAATTTTGTTAAGGCTAAGCCAATGCCTCTATTAGCTCCTGTTATTAAAATAGTTTCCGCCATAAAAGCTCCTCAAAACTTAGTTGATTATAATAGTTATTCATGTCTTTAAATTAATTTTTTAGTTTATTTACGTGACTTCTCCATGCTGCAAATACTCCACTTCCTACTACTATACTGCCACCAACAAATATTGATAATGTTATTTTGTCGTTAAAAATAGTTACCCCTATAATTGAAGCAAAAAATAACTGAAAGTATGTGAAGGGTTGCAAAACACTTGCCTCTGCACTTTCATAAGCTTTTATCAACAAGAAGTGACCAGCCGTACTCAACGCACATAATAAAGCCATCCAACCCCAATCCTTAAAAAAAACAGGTTCCCAGTAAAAAGGTCCAACAATAGACATTACAAAACAACCAACCATAGCCACCCAAAAGAAACTTGTCTCTGATGAATCATGTTTTGATACCTTTCTTGTCAAAACAGTATAAAAACCTAAAACAAATGCACCAAGAATAGGTAATAGAGCGTCAAAACTAACAACAAAGTTTTTTGGGTCTAAAATAATAAGAATTCCTAAAAAGCCGAATAACACTGCTGACCATCTTTGAATACCTATCTTTTCATTTAAAATTGGACCTGACAGAGCAACAACTATTAAGGGGAAAAAGGATAATATTGAATGAGTTTGTACTAAACCAAGCTTTGTAAATGAATAAACCCCAATTAGAATTGCTGATATAAGTAATATTCCTCTAATAAATTGAATGATAGGTTGTTTGGTATAGATTACCTTTTTTATCCCATTCTTTTTTCTCAAACTTATAGAAATAACCAATAAAGCTAAAACCCAACTTCTGATCATATTAATCACAAAAACATTATAAGTATCAGCTAAATATCTTGAGACGCCGTCCATTATAGCAAAAAAAAGTGTGGCAAGAACAATCATGATAATACCCTTCTTAACGTTATTGATCATAATTAGCTAAAGCCTCTGATAAGATTTAATTTTAAGTTTAGAAAATAATAAAATTAATCAATAGAATTTTTATTTGCTTAGAAACAAATGTTTTTTAATAATATAACATTAAAGTAAAGTTTTATATTCTTAATTTTGATTGGATGTTTATGAATGATTATAAAAAACCAATAGGTTTTATTGGAATAGGGTTAATGGGTTTTTCTCTTGTGAAGCGATTGTTAGAAGTAAATTACTCAATTAATGCTTATGATAAAAATGAAGAAAAATTAAAATTTTTTCAAAATGAAAACAAAGTTTCTATATGTATAAATCCAGCTCAGATATCTCAAACTTGTGATTTTATATTTATCTGTGTTGATAAAACTGAGAATGTCAATGATGTTATATTTGGGAAAAATGGAATAATTCAAAACGCCTCCAAAAATACAATTATTGTTGATTTATCTACAACATTAGCTGATGAAACTATAAATTTTTCTAAACGAATCTCTGCAGAAAAAGGATCATCGTGGATAGATGCTCCAGTATCAGGAGGGCCTGAAAAAGCTTTAGATGGATCTCTAGCAATAATGGTTGGAGCAGAACAAAAAGATTTAGATATCATTTCACCAATTTTAAACGATATTTCATCAAATTTTACACATTTTGGTCCTGTTGGATCAGGTCAAATAGTAAAGATGATAAATCAAATATTAGTGTTGAATAATTATGCTATTTTGGCAGAAGCGCTAACATTTGCAGAAGCTTGGGGAATTGATGCTCATAAAATCCCTAATGCTTTGAGTGATGGTCACGCAGGCTCAAATTTACTAACACATTTATTTCCAAGAATGATAAAGAAAGACTTTAAACCTCAGGGTTATGCTTCACAAATTTTAAAGGATCTTTCCATGGTGTCTAAACTTGCAAATCAAAAAGATATACCAATACCAATAACTAGCCTAACAAAACAATTATTTACAATCCTTACAGGAAAATCACAAGAAAACCTAGATGGCACTTCTATTGTAAAGTTATTAGACAAAAGTAAAACTATTTAAAGAGGAAGAACATGAACGACATACCCATAGTTGACGCTCATCATCATTTTTGGGATTTAAGTTTAAAAAAAAATCCATGGTTAGACCCAAACAATCAAATACCGTTTAGATATGGAGACTATGGCTCCATCTGTAAAAACTTTTTAATTTCGGATTATAAAGAAGTTAGTAAAAAACATAATATTGTTAAAACAATTCATATGGAAACCGAATGGGACACTAGTGACCCTGTCGGCGAAACTAAATGGCTTCAACAATTATTTGATGCTTCTGGGTTTCCGAATGCTTTAGTCGGACAGGCCTGGTTTGATAGAGACGATATTGAGGAAGTTTTAAAAGCGCATAAACAATTTCCTTTAATAAGAAGCATAAGGCATAAGCCAAAATCATCTCCTTCTCAGAACGTTCAACTTCTTAATCCTAAAGGTACTTTAAATGATCCAATTTTTAGACAAGGGTATTCTTTGCTAAAAAAATACAAACTTAGTTTTGACCTGCAAACACCCTGGTGGCACCTAAAAGATGCTTCTAAGTTAGCACGAGATTTCCCAGACACTCCTATTATTTTAAACCACACAGGACTTCCTGCTGACAGATCAAAAAAAGGTTTAGATGATTGGAAAACACATCTAGAAGAATTTGCAAAGGAACCGAACACAGCTGTAAAAATATCTGGTATCTGCGTTCCTAATGAAAAATGGACTATTGATCTTAATAAAGACATTATTTTAGATACAATTAAAATATTTGGTTTTGAAAGATGCATGTTCGCATCAAATTTCCCTGTGGATAGTGTTTTAGCTAGCTTTGATGAAATATTTGATGGATTTAAAAGTATTACATCTAAAATGAGTGGTAATCATATCAAGCATTTATTTTATCAAAATGCTATAAAGTATTATAACCCTCTATAATAAAGGCTTAATATTAACTTAAATACCTTTAAAGTTAGCCGATCTTTTTTCCATGAAAGCCTTTCGGCCTTCTTTATAATCTTCACTATCAAAGCACGCAGATGCAAGTTGTTCGCATAACAAAAGGTCTCGGTCATCAGAGTTTTTTGAAATTTCTATTCCTATCTGTTTCATAGCTTTTATTGTCAATGGAGCATTTTTAGAAATCGTGGAAGCATAATTATTTACAAACAGTTCTAAATCTTCTTCTTTAACTAGCTTTTGGACTAACCCACAGGATAAGGCTTCATCTGCTGAAATTTTTTCAGCTGTAAACATGAAATGCTTAGCCATTCCAGGTCCCATTACATCAAATAGTCTTTTTATTGATGAAAAAGGGTACCCAAGCGATAATTTTGCAGCCGGCATTGCAAACTTTGACTTTTCCGAACATATCCTTATGTCACAACAAACTGCTACGTTTAGGCCACCACCTATACAATAGCCATTGATCATAGCTATGGTTGGCTTTGGAAACGTTTCAAGGTTTTCATAAACTTTTTGTGTCCTTTTATTATAACTCAAAACAGCATCTTTAGAGCTACGTTCTTTATCAAATTTAGAAATATCTGCTCCTGAAACAAATGATTTACCACCTGCTCCATTTAAAACAATTACCCTTATGTTTTGATTTTCTCTAAAACCATCAAGAATATTTTCCAAAGCGTCCCACATTTCTATTGATACTGCATTATGTTTTTCTGGATTGTTAAAAGTAATATATCCAATGCCATCTTCAACTCGAGATATCATTTTTTCTGAATTCATTATAAGCCCTATATTTAAATTATATTTTTTGATTGAAAGTCATTAAGTTCAATGTCCGTAAAACCTAAATCTGACAAAACATCTTTATTATGCTCTCCCTTCTCTGGAGGCCTTTGTTTCAAAGAACTTGGGGAACGAGATAGATTAAATGGCTGTCCAACAAGTTCTGTTTTACCAAATGGAATCGTCTCAATAGACTGTGCTATGCCAAGATGTTTAACCTGAGGATCATCAAAAACTTTATCAATTGAATTGATTGGACCACAAGGAACTCCAACTTTTTCTAATTTTTCAACCCATTCATTTGAACTTTTTTTAACAGTAACTTCTTCGATCAGATCATTTAAATAATCTCTATTTTCTAATCGCTCTTTAGCTCCTTTAAATTCGTCTTTATCAAGCCATTCTTTTTTGTCTATAGCCTCAACAAATCGTTTCCAAATTGTTTCTCCAGCTACAGCTAAATTTATTGATCCGTCAGTTGTTTTAAACACACCAGTAGGCACACTTGTTGGATGATTATTACCAGCCTGCCCTGCTACATTCTTTTCACTTAACCATCTCGCAGCTTGAAAATCCAACATGAAAATTTGAGCCTGTAATAGGGATGTATTAACCCACTGTCCAAGACCAGATTTTTCTCTTTCTATTAATGCTGTTTGAATACCCATAGCACAAAATAGACCAGCAGTAAGATCTGCAACTGGAATTCCAACTCTCATGGGACCTTCACCAGGAGCGCCTGTAATACTCATTAATCCTCCCATACCCTGTGCTATTTGATCAAAACCAGGTCTTTTTGCATATGGGCCGTCCTGCCCAAAACCTGAGATACTAGCTAGGATTATTTTTGGGTTTCTTTTTTTTAAAGGTTTCATAATCCAAACCAAGTCTATCTTTAACATCAGGTCTAAAATTTTCTACCACTACATCAGAAGTTTCTACAAGCTTCATTAAAATTTCTATGGCTTCAGGTTTTTTTAAATTTAGCGTAATGCTTCTTTTATTGCGGTGTAAGTTTTGAAAATCAGATGTATGCCTTGATGCCCCAAGAGCCCCATCAGCCTCAACACTTTCTGGAGCCTCTACTTTAATTACGTCTGCACCCCAGTCAGCCAGCTGTCTTACAGCAGTAGGACCAGATCTAACTCTAGTAAGATCAATTACTCTAATATGAGACAGAGCATTAGAAGCAGGTGAATGTGGCATAATAATTTCTCCATGGCCAATTATATAAGGATAGTTGAAGCTTATTTAATAGTTTAAACTTATTTAATAAATTTAAAGACAATATCAAAAAAATACTTGTTAATAAACGAAAAAAAAATTATCAGTTGCTAAGTTATGACCTATAGGAAAACGATGACTGAATATAAATTTAATTTTGACAAACATTTAGAAGATCTTTCTGCAATAGAACAACATTCAAAAAAATCATTTATTAATTCAAAGGATTCAAAAGTTTGTTGGAGATCGTGGGGTGAAGGTACACCTTTATTTTTTTTACATGGTGGATACGGAAGTTGGGGGCATTGGATAAAACAAGCAATACCGTTTTCAAAGAAACATAGAGTATTAATACCGGACATGCCTGGATTTGGAGAGTCTAATGATTTAACTCTTCCTCACACTCCAGAAAAAATAGCTTCGAATTTAGCTGATACAATTTTAGAATTAATAACATTAGATGAAAACCCAATAATATGTGGCTTTTCTTTTGGTGGGCTAATTGCTGGTCACTTATCTTATGAATTAATTCAAAGAGGTTTTAAACCAGAAAAGTTGATTTTGGTTGGGCCTGGTGGATTGGGAGCTAAGAGAGGTGAAATGAGAGATATGATACCAAGACATTCTAATATGAGTGAAGCAGATATTTATAACTCCCATAAAACTAATCTTGAAATTTTAATGATGCATAATCCAAATAAAGTCGACGATTTTGCCGTTCATATACAAAAACAAAATACAGATGCTCATAGAATTAAGAGCAGACCGATATCAGCAACTGACACTTTAGCCAAAGTATTAGGCAAACAAAATGTTCCGCTTTATGTTGTTTGGGGAGAAAAGGATGCTAGCGTAGGTGTTTATCTTGAAGACAGAATGGCAATTTTAAGAACTCAAAATATTAATGTAAGATTTCATGTTGAATACAATTTAGGTCATTGGATAATGTATGAAGATGAAAAAATATTTAACAAAATTTTACAAAATATTATTCAAGATTAATTCCATGACCTTTCAGCCATTTTTTGAAATTTTCTCTTTCTGGAACAGATAATTGTCTACTAACATTTTCCGACCAAGTTCCTTTTTGGGCAACACCATAAAGATCTACATGTCTTTGTTTCTCCTTTAAAATAGGAGCTATTTTAAATACACGTTCATCATATTCATTTATTTTTTGATCAAAATTATCTTCTTTATAAGTATCAAAGTGAGTGACTATATCCTGAGGTAGTCGAAGAGAAACAGGAGCTTTTTCATCTGGCCAGCCAACAGCCAATCCTGCAATTGGGAAAACCCCTTTTGGTAAATTACAGATAAATTTAACTTCTTGAATAATATTCCTAATCATACTTATCGGGCAAACTCCTAAACCCATTGCCTCAGAAGAAATTATCATTGATTGCATAGAAAGAGCTGCGTCTATTACCCCATTCATAAAAGTATCTACGTTATTATTTTTATGCTTATATCCCCTATCGTTAGAAATTTTAATGTTTCTTCTAATGTCAGCAAGAAATAGAAGAAACACAGGAGCTGTAAGTGCCCATTTAGTATTTCCAATCAGATTTGATATTTCGGTTTTGATACTAGTGTCTTGTATTACTAAAATTGAATATTGTTGAAGGTTTGATTTTGAAGGAGCAGACTGAGCAGATGCTAATAACAGTGTTAAAATTTCTTTGGTTACAGGTTTTTTTGAAAATTTTCTAACACTAGCTCTTGATAGGATAGATTTTAATAGAGGCGAAATATCAACTTGTGACAAATCTAGGTCTGAATTTTTACCATATCTGTTATAATATAGTTTAGATGCATCAATCATTATCTATTGCTCTCAAAAGTTTAATAGTATTACAATACCCTTGATGAATAAAAATTTTAAGGATTTTTTTATGTTAAATCTTCAAGATAAAGTGGCGATCGTTTCAGGATGCGGTTCAATTGGTAATGGTTTTGGAAATGGTCGTGCAATTACAACTCTCTTAGCACGGCAAGGTGCAATAGTAATTGGGACTGACATTAATGAAGAAGCTGGCAATAACACATGTGAATTCATTAAAAAAGAAGGTAATAATTGTACCTTTCATAAAATTAACATGACAAATGAACATGACGTAAAACAATTCTTTGACGACGTAGAAAAAAAATATAAAAAAATTGATATTCTAGTTAATGTAGTTGGCCAATCTGAACCGGGAGGACCAGTTGAGATAGATTCGAGTACATGGCGCCAACAATTTACTCTAAATTTAGACACTGCTTTCCTTTCTATTAAATTTGCGATCCCAATTATGGAAGAAAACTTAGGTGGATCCATTGTAAATATCTCTTCAGTTGCAGGAATGAGATATGTAGGCAAACCACAAGTTGGTTATAGTGCCTCGAAAGCTGCACTTATTCAAATGACTAAAACTACAGCTGTTATTGAAGCAAAAAAAAATATACGCCTTAACTGTGTTGTTCCTGGTTTAATGCATACCCCTTTAGTTGATAGATTAGCAAAGAAATACGCTGATGGAGATTATGATGGATTTGTTAAAAAAAGACATAAGCAAGTTCCAATAGGTAGAATGGGAGAATCTTGGGATGTAGCTAACGCAGTGTTATTTTTATGTTCAGATGAAGCTAAATATATTACAGGAACTGAAATAGTAGTTGATGGTGGCCTTACTGCTTCCACTCCATAAGTTGTTTACTAGTTATGTAATTTGCCTATATTAATTTTAATGTAAAAGTTTTAACGGGATATAATTATGTAATGACAAATTAAAAGACTTACTAATATATTGCTTTTTAAACAAAAAAAATGGAACAAAACAAGCCAGTATGTCGATCATATATTCTTTATGTTAATTCTCTTAAATATGAATCTCGTTAACTTATATTCAGCAAAACATCTAGATGATGAGCGTAAAAAACCATTTAATATTTTTTAAAATTTTTCTGTAATCATTTTGAATTACTAAAACTTTCTTGCATATTGTGGAGGCACTTCAATATCGTGCTTTAAAATTTTCGCAGCATCCCAAACCCACCTTGGATTAGTTAGAAAACCTCTTGCTATGGCTACCATATCAGCTTCTTTATCTGCTAAAATTTGATTAGCTTTGATTGGATCTGTAATCATGCCTACAGCTCTTACAACCATATCTGTATTTTTTTTTATAATTTTAGCCAAATGAACTTGATAATGTGGAGCAATTGGTATTTTAGGATTAGGAGTATTTCCACCGCTAGAAACACATACATAATGGCATCCTATTTTTTCTAACTCATTGGCAAATATAATGGCTTCTTGCTCATCAATCCCACCTTTTTCCCATTCTGTACCTGTTATTCTCATACCTAAAGGAAAGTCTTTAGGTAGCGCTTGCTTAATTGCTGCAAAAACTTCTAAAGGATACCTCATCCTATTTTCTAGACTTCCACCATATTTATCAGAACGTTGATTTGATAGTGGAGACAAAAATTGATGAAAAAGATAACCATGTGTTCCATGAATTTCTATTAAATCAAATCCAATTCTAACTGACCTGAGTGATGCTTCTACAAATTTACTTTTAATATTTTCTAAGTCACTATTTTCCATTGTTTCAGGAACATGCCAATCTTCATCAAAAGCTAAGGAAGATGGCCCTTTAGTAGGCCAAGAATCCTCTTCTTTAGAAAGACTTTTTCTCCCTTCCCATGGTCTTTGTGTTGACGCCTTTCTTCCAGCATGGGCTAGTTGAATACCAAAGGCAGTTTTTTTTTGAGAAACTGACTTTGCTTGTTCTAAAGTTTTTTTTATAGATCTTTCACAAAAATCATTATAAAGACCAACACAATGATGTGTTATTCTTCCTATTCTTTCAACGGCTGTTGCCTCGATCATTATTAAACCAGCTCCAGAATAACCTAATTGCATTAAATGCTGAGTATGCCAGTCAGTCATTGCGCCATCGACTGATGAATATTGACACATAGGGGCAACAGCTATCCTGTTTAGAACATTCAAATTAGCAATTTGAATTGGAGAAAAAATCATTTATGCCCTCTTAAAATTTAATTAGTTAAACTTGTTAATCCAATTATCGACCAGCCTACGAGCAATAGAGTCAACTCTTGGCAATTTAAACCCTCCACTTATTAAAGGATGCCTTAAAGATCTCAGTTCTTCAATTGAAAACCAATGAGCATCTTCAATCTCATTGTAATCAATATTCATATCCTCATTAATAGCTTCAGCAAAAAAACCAAGCATTAATGAAGCTGGAAATGGCCAGGGCTGTGAATTAAAATATCTGATGTTTTTGACTTTAACACCCACTTCTTCAAAGACTTCTCTCTCAAGCGCTTGTTCTAGACTTTCTCCAGGTTCTACAAAACCTGCAAGTGTACTATACATCCCTTCAGGAAACCTTGGAGACCTTCCTAACAAAACTTTATCCTTATATGAAATAAGTGTGATTATGGCAGGATCTGTTCTTGGGAAGTGACTTTTACCACAGTCGATATTTGAACAAACTTTAACGAAACCAGCTTCTGTAGTATTGTTTTTAAAGCCACATGAACCACAAAATTGATGTGTCTTATGCCAAAATGTCATTCCATTGTTTAAGGATAAAAAAGAGGCATCTACATCATTTAAAGTTGGACCATATTTACGTAAATCCTCAACAATTATCGAATTTTTATTACACCATAAATCCATTTCAGAATTATTCTGGTCTAAATCTACTCCAACGTAATTAATATTATTGGTAACACCAAGAAAGATAGGACTATCAATTCCATTTGGAAAAATTGCTTTTAATTGTTCAGAATTAAAAAAATAAGCTTCTATACTTTTATCAGATTGTCTAAATAAATTTTTCCCGTTCAAAACTGGAACAAATTTAGTATTTTTATCTGACATAATTTTTGTCATGAAACCTTTATTACTTCTAAAATCACCATGACGATTAATTTGTGAGCTTGCATAAAAAGGTTGATTCATGACTTTACCTAAAAATATTTATAAAAATTATCTAGTATTATATATACTGATTACTTGAAGTAATAATATTAAAACTATATACTTTATTAAATTTGTAAAATTTTTATTTATTAAATGGTTACAACTAAATATCGTCGGCACATAAAGTTCAATAGACTATATATAAAATTTAAAGGATAAGAACATGATTAAAATTAGCCGTATTTCATCACCACTTAAAGATAAAATAAAAAACCTAGAGGAATGCTCTCAGCTTAGTGGAGACGGTGTTTTTGAAGGAAAGTATAGTACCTCTGGATCAATTATAATTAGAAATAAATTTTTAGGTGAATTAGAAGCTGACCAGGTTATTGTTGACGAACACGGTCAAGTTGATGGAACTATAAAGAGCTCTGAATTAATTGTGAACGGCACAGTAAATGGAAAAATAAACTGCAAGAGTATTATTATTATGGAAAATGGTAATGTATCAGGCGATGTTCTATACAATAAAATCGCAGTTTTTGAAGGTGGCACTATAAATGTAAGTGGAATGAAAAGATTAGAAGAAGAGACAGATAAAGTTATCGATATTGTAAAAAAAGTTGGAGATTAATTTAAGTTTTTACTAAGAATTCCAAACCAGCCATGGTCCCAACATATTGATTAGGTTTAGTCTTTTTTAGTTTAACAATAGCTCCTGATACTTCCACATCAATTCCATTACCATACATTCTTATAATTTTACCTTCATTCTTGGTATCTCTATCAGTACATATTACTGTAACCTTTTGATCTAAATGCATATTATTGTCCCTTTTTTAATTAACCGAATAGGCTTGTAAATCTTCTAGTTTAATAATAGATAAAGTTGCAATATTTGTTGATTTTATTACAACTTTTGGAGCTTTACCTTCATCAAATGCTTCTTTCCATCGCGAAGCACAAAGGCACCAATAATCACCTTCATTTAAACCAACAAAATTATATGCTGGAATGGGCGTAGACAAGTCATTGCCTACTGATTTTGAAAAATCTAAAAATTCATTTGTCATTTTACAGCAAACTGTGTGCAAACCAAAGTCATCTTGTCCTGTATTGCAACAATTATCTCTATAAAATCCAGTTATAATATCTTTGTCACTTTGTAAAATTGATTTACAAGGTTCAAGAATCCCACCAAGAACATTTAACTGTTTATTATTTCCTCCCCTTGGTGAAAAACCGTCCATTATGATAACTCCTTTTTTATCAATTCATTTGAGGCATTTTCAATTTCAGCTTCTAACCTTGATAAAAACTCTTTTTTTGACAATCCAGGTTGTATTTCAGGAAGTATTTTTAGAGTAACTGATTTTGAAGAAAGTCGTTCAGGATACTTAATAAAGCTATTTTTAGGCCAAATTAAACCTGCGTTATGAGCAACAGGAACAACCGGCACCTTAGTCTGAGAGTATAAAAAAAATACACCTGGTAAGTAAGGTTTTTCTTTAGATGAAACACCTGGACTAACACGTGTCCCTTGTGGGAATATCATCATTGACCTATTCTTCTTAACTGCAATTTTAGCATTTCTTCCCATTTTTTTTAGAGCATTTATGCCTTGATCTCGGGTAATTGGAATAGCACCAGATCTTAAAAAATACAAACCTATTACAGGTAAAAATATTAATGCTTTTTTTAACACGATTGATGGCATTGAAAAAAAATCAGTGCAAAAAACTGTTTCCCAAGCTGATTGATGTTTAATAGCGTAAATTACCACTTTATCTTTTGAAGGTAATTCACCTTCAATTTTAATATCAGTATTCAACCACCATTTCATTGCCTTTATCATTATTAAACACCAAACTCTATTCACAAATAGAACTACAGGCCTTGGAAATAATAAACATGGCAAACAAACAGTAACTAGTATACTAGTACCTATATAAAATTGAATATTAAAAAATAGAGACCTTATAAAGTTCATATTAGTTATCCTAAAACCTCACTATAATTTTTTAAATAATGTAAAATAATATTTACCTGGATCGGTTGTTTTGATTGATATATTATATCCTTCCAGTTCAGCAAAGTGTGAAAAATCAATTGGACTTGCAGGGTCGTCGGAAATCAAGAAACTTTTTTACCTTTTTCTGCACTCTTTAAAACTCTCTTTGCTTTTAAGACTGGTAAAGGACACTTCAATCCAGTAAAATCATGTTCTTCAATCAAAAAATATTCCTGTCAAAAAGTTAAATACAAATTAGATTTATACATATTTACAGTTGCATTCCAATTTTATTTTACTTGTATCCAATGAATCTTACTTGTATGAGATAAATTATGAGTGTATGGGGAAAATTTATTGTTAGCGCTGCTGGATTTGCATTAGGAGGTCCTATTGGCGCGTTAATTGGGATAGTCGCTGGACACGCAATAGATAAAATTAAAACCAAACAAAAACTACCAGAGGAAAGCGCTTTAAAGCAAATAGGCTTTACAGTCGGAGTAATAGTTCTATCTGCTAAAATGGCAAAAGCTGATGGTAAAGTTACAAAAGAAGAAATTAGAGCATTTCAAAATAAGATAAGCGTTCCAGAAAATGAAATTAAAAATGTTGCTCGATTATGGGATCAAGCCAAGAAAACAACAGATGGGTTCGAAGTTTATGCTCAACAAATTTGTCAATTGTTAGGAAAAAATTCTTCAGTATTAGAAGAATTATTAAATTTACTAATAATTATTGCAAAAGCAGATGGAAAAATAACTAAATCAGAAATTCTTTATCTAAAACAAGTTAGTATTATTTTTGGTTTTTCTATTGAAAAATTTGAAAGAATTTATTCTTCAAACTTGGGAGAAATATCAGATCCTTATCAAATATTAGGGGTCACTAGAAACACACCAATTGTTGAAATTAAAAATAGATGGAAACTGCTAGCTTCTAATCATCATCCTGATAAGTTAATAGCCCAAGGTTTGCCAATTGACTTCATAGAGAAAAGTACTAACAGACTTCAAGAAATTAATAATGCTTGGGATATTATCAAAAATCAGAAGTAATAGGTAAAAAATGCCAACCCCACTAATTACAACACATAATTTAAAAATTTCTCAGTCAAATAAAGTCATAATAAATAATGCCGAATTTTCTATTAATAAATTCGATCGTATAATTTTAGTCGGTAAAAATGGATGTGGTAAAAGTTCACTTTTAAGGGTTTTAAAAGGTATTGACACGCCAGATGAAGGCCAGATTTGGATGGCTCCAAATATAAAAGTAGACCTTCTTGAACAAAATCCTCCAATTCCTAACGCAAATAATGTAATTGATTTTCTCTCAGAGGATAATAATCACCTAAACCTTTCCAAAATAAATTTTATCATTCAACAATTGGGTTTGTCTAACATCGATTTAACAAAAAAAATATCTGGTGGCGAACTTCGTAAAATTTATCTAGCTCAATCTATATTAAATGAACCTGACATAATGCTTCTTGATGAACCCACTAATCACATAGATTTACCAACAATTAACTGGCTTGAAAAAAAGCTGATAGAGTTAAATACTACAATGATAATTGTAAGTCATGATCAAGAATTTCTTAAAAAAATTGGTACAAAAACTTTTTGGTTTAATAAAAGGCAATTGATAAAACGAGAAGGTCCTTATGATGGTTTTTTTAAATGGACAGGAGAATTGATTGATATTGAAAAAGATAAACTTCATAAAATAAAGCAAAAAATAAAAAGTGAAACCAAGTGGTCTATAGAAGGGATTTCTGGAAGAAGAAAAAGAAATATGGGACGTGTCAGAGAATTAGAAAAGCTTAATCAAAATTATGAAAATGATAAAATTTCTGACTCAAAATCAATAGATATATCTCTTAACAGAACAAATGACTCTTCTGTAAATATTGTTGAAACTTTTAATGTATTTTTTATGTATAAAAACACCCTCATACAGGAAAATGTTATTACAGATTTCAATTATAAAATAAGACGTAATGATAGAATAGGTATTATAGGAGCTAACGGTTCTGGCAAAACTACTTTAATTAAAATTTTACAAGGTATCTAAAACCAACAAAAGGGAAAGTTAAAATTGGTGAGCGAGTAAATGTTAAATATTTTGACCAAAATAAGGAATTAATAAAATTAGATAGCACACCTTGGAAAACGCTTATAGATGACGGGGATCATGTAGAGTTTTTAGGAAAAAAAATACATGTCTTATCCTATTTAAAAAAATTTTTATTCGATGAAAAAAAATCATTACAAAACAACTCCACCTTATCTGGCGGAGAAAAAGTAAGATTACTATTAGCCAAATTATTCTTAAATAATCATAACTTTCTTATTTTAGACGAACCAACAAATGATTTAGATTTTGAAACACTGAAACTTTTAAAAGAAAATATTAGCAATTATGATGGGACGGTTTTAGTTATTAGTCATGATAGATATTTTCTTGATCATACAGTTAATAAACTGTTAGTTTTTGAAAATGATAATCAGATTTTTCAGCATGAAGGAAATTTTACGGAATATTTTAAAAAATACGGTTTATCTAAATTAATAAAGTCAAATACTAAAAATATAAATTCAAATAAAGTTTCAATAAAAACTCATATTAAGCCAATAAAGATTTTGAAGAAAAAATTAACTTTTAAAGAAAATTACAATTTAAAAGCGTTACCTGATAAAATTGAGAAATTAGAAATAAAGCTAAAAAAATCAGAAACTATATTAGACAATAATGAACTTTACTATAATGACAAAATTACTTTTGACAAAACTCTAGTTGAAATAACAAACATTAAAAAAGAAATATCATTAGCTGAAGATGAATTATTAGATTTACAAATATTACAAGATGAAATTAATAAAAAATAATTGATAAATTATAATAAATAGTTGACCAAACATCCAAACTTTATATTTTTGTATTGTCAGAGAGTGAGTAGTCGCTTTTTAAAGAGGAAAGTCCGGGCTCTATAGAAAGAAGGTGCTGGATAACTTCCAGCAGGGGTAACCCTAGGGAAAGTGCCACAGAAAATATACCGCCATTTTGGTAAGGGTGAAATGGTGTGGTAAGAGCGCACCGCATTTCTAGTAATAGAAATGGCATGGTAAACCCCACCTAGAGCAAGACCAAATAGGAGAAACAAATTTTGTCTTTCTACAAAGTTTCTCGGGTAGGTCGCTAGAAAAGTTTGGTAACAAATTTTCAAGATGAATGACTACAATCAAAATTTAGATACAAAACCCGGCTTACAACTCTCTGACACTACTTTCAAATAAAATCAAATATTCATATTACCATGATTTACATATATTTTCCCATTGACTCCCATCAATTCCCATGTTATCCCATAAAATGTAAATTTAACTACTTTAGGCATAATATTTAATTTTTATTTAACTTTACGTTTAGATTCTACGCATGTTTTTTATTTTTAACTAAGGGTCTTTCAAATCAAATGTTTTTGTCAACCTCATATAATAAGATTGATTCAAAGTCTAGAGTATCTATTCCTGCCTCTTTCCGCCTCAATCTTGAAAAAAATAATGAACCATTAATATTATTTAAAAGCCTTCAATTAAAATGTATTGAAGGCACTACCTATAGTAGAATGCAAATGTACATAAATGCCATAGATGAATTAGATGCACTTTCAGACGAAGCATTTGTCCTAAGAATGATGATGGCCGATTCATTTGAAATGAAATTTGATACAGGTGGACGAGTTATTATTCCTGACACATTGATGAACTTCTCTGGATTAACAGATAAAGCTGTATTTATGGGGATTGGTGAATCTTTTTATATTTGGTCTCCAAGTGAGTATGAGAGCCAATATACAAAATCTCAAAAAATTCTTAAAGAAAAAGGGCCACCAAAATTAATATTAAAAAAGCAAAGTGATTAAAAGAAATTTTGATGATTAATAAAACCGCTCATATTCCTGTCTTATTAGAAGAAACAATAAATGCCTTGTCTGTTAAAAATGAGAAATTTTATATAGATGCAACATTTGGATTAGGGGGGTACACAAGGGCTATTTTAGAGAAAAAAAATTGTAAGGTGTTAGGTGTAGACAGAGATCCAGATGTAACGCCTGTTGCAGAAGCTATAAAGTTTGATTTTAAAAATAGGTTTTATTTTCAAAATGCTAGATTCTCTCAAATTGAACAACTTTTAGAACCCTCAAGAATTAAAAAAGTTGCCGGTATTGTTTTTGATCTGGGTGTTTCAAGCCCTCAAATTGATCAAGGGCATAGGGGGTTTTCTTTCAAATTAAACGGTCCACTTGACATGAGAATGTCAAAAGAAGGCCCAACTGCGGAAGAATTTATTAATAAAGTTGAAGAAAAAACTCTTGCAAATATAATATTTGAACTAGGTGATGAAGTTTTTTCTAGAAGAATTGCAAGAAATATAATAACTGAAAGAGCTGTAAATACCATTACTAAAACTGGTCAATTAGCTTCTATTATAAGAACAGCTGTTCCTTCTTCTAAATATAAAATTGATCCAGCCACAAAGACTTTTCAAGCAATTAGAATATATTTGAACGATGAAATATCTGAATTAGAAAGAGGTTTGATTGCCGCAGAAAGAATCTTGCAGCCCAATGGAATTTTAGCTGTTGTTTCTTTTCATTCAATAGAAGATAGAATAATTAAAAATTTCTTTTTGAAATGCTCTCAAAATAAAAATTTATCGAGACATATTCCAGACATTCCATCAAAAAATCATAGTTTAAAGATACTAACAAAAAAACCAATTCTTCCTTCAGAAAGTGAAATTAAATATAACACAAGATCAAGATCAGCTAAACTTCGCGTAGCAGAAAGAACAGCATTTCCATCACAATTTGGAGATGCTGCATGATAAAATATCCATCATTTTTAGTTGTTTTTTTAATGATATTTACAGCTGTTTCATTGTATCAAATTAAGCATTTTATTACCAAAAAAGAAATAGAGCTAGCTGAAACAAATAAAGCAATAAAAACGACACGGTCAGATCTACATATCTTAAAAGCTGAATTAAGCTATCTAAAAAGGCCCGATAGATTAGAGCAGATAGCTAAAAATAAATTAAATATGAAAGGCATTCTACCTATAGATATTTGGAATTTAAAAGATTTGGTTGATGCAACAAAAACTTTTAATGAAAGTGGATCATAATGAGTTTCTTACACTTTCAAAATAACAATACACAAAAAAATGATCTTAAAATGAGGAGATTAAAATTATTAATTTGTGGAGCCTTGTTATTTATAGCATTTACAACAATTGGTTACAGAACAGTGTCTTTAGCTGGTTTAGATGATAAGACAGTTAAAAACTCTTTTCGCAGTGTAAACTCTAAAAATTTAATCCATCCTTTTAGAGGAAATATTCTTGATAGAAACAATAATTTGTTGGCGACAACTGTAAATATTTCAAGCTTAAATATTAATCCTCAAGAAGTATTAAATGTAAATCAAACAATATTAAAGTTAAAAAAAATATTTCCTAAATTAAATAGAGAAATATTATTACAAAAACTAAGCTCTAATAAAAAACACGTGCAAATATTAAGAGAAATTTCGCCAAGAGATCATGTTTCTTTACTTAAATTAGGGATTGAAGCACTTAAAATTGAAAGTAGTAAGAAACGAATTTATCCAAATCATAGTTTGGCTTCTCATGTTCTAGGGAACACCGATATTGATGGCAAAGGAATAGCTGGAATTGAAAAAAAATTCGATAAAGTATTAGCTAATGGTGGAGACATATCAATATCAATTCATAGCGGCATTCAACATATTACAAAAACATTGTTACTAGAACAAATCAATCAATTTAAAGCTGAGGGTGGTGCAGGGATTATAATGGATGCAAAAAATGGAGAGATATATGCTTTGGTATCTCTTCCTGATTATAATGCAAACAATTATAATAAATTATTAGACAACAAATTATTTAACAAAGCAACAAAAGGGACTTATGAACTAGGATCTACTCTAAAACTTATAACGGCAGCGGTTGCATTAGAAAGTGATTTAATTAATGAAAACGAAGTTTTTGATGTTTCAAGCCCTCTGAGGATATCATCTAGGACTATAAAAGATTATCATCCCTTAAATTATGCAATTAGCATACCTGAAGTTGTTGTACATTCGAGCAACATAGGTTCTGCTAAAATTGCTGAAAAATTTGGTTCATCTACTCAATTAAAATATTTAAAATCATTAGGTTTAATGGACAAACTTTCATTAGAATTGCCTGAACTTGGTAAACCTCAAGTGCGCACGGATAAAAAACTGTTAACAACCATGACAATTTCTTATGGTCACGGAATTTCTATAACACCAACCCATTTAGCTTCTGCAACGGCGACAATAGTGAATGATGGAATAAGAGTGGACCCTACATTATTGATTTCTAATTCAGTTAAAAAAAATAAACGAATTTTTTCGAAGAAAACGTCTAAAACAATGAGAAGCATAATGAGACTGGTTGTTAGCAATAAGAATGGGACAGCAAAACAAGCAGAAGCATCTGGATATTTAGTCGGAGGAAAAACAGGAACTGCTGAAAAAACAAATCCAGCTGGAGGGTATTTTAAAAAACAAAATATAGTAACACTTACTTCAGCGTTTCCTATGAATAACCCAAGATTTATTATCACAGTAATGATAGATAACCCTAAAGGTAGCAAAAGAACGGCTGGATGGGTTGCTGCTCCAGTAGTTAATAAAATAGTAACAAGAATAGCTCCAGTTTTAAATATCAAACCTCAAACAAAGAGCTCTGTAAGCTTCTCTAAAAATCTTCTTAAATTCAAAATAAGAGGTAAAGATAAGGGAGCAATTTTATAAAATGGTACTATTAAAAAACCTTATTTTAAGAAACGATACTTTAAAAGATACATTTAAAGAATGTAGTTCTGAAAAAATGGATTTTCTAATCAATGGAATATCTTCAAATAGTAAGGAAATTAAAAAAGGTTATATTTTTGTTGCTCTAAAGGGTCAAAAATTAGATGGAAAAGATTTTATTACAGAAGCTCAGAAAAATGGAGCAGTTTTCATATTAGCTGAAAATTTAAAAAAAGACAATGTCATTTCTCTTAAAGAAGGAATGTCTAGAAAGGTTTATTCTTTACTACTTTCTTGTTTTCATGAGAAACAACCAAAACAAATAATTGGTGTAACTGGCACTAATGGTAAAACTTCAGTAGTTGAGTTTTGTCGTCAAATCTGGGGGCAAGCAAGCTGGAAAGCTGCTTCAATGGGAACGCTTGGAACTAAAATTGACACTAGTAGTGAAAAAAATAACATATTAAAGTCAAATGAAAATCTCACCACTTACGAACCATCGAGATTGTATAAACAACTTCATTTTTTAGCTAGTAAAGAAGTTAGCAATTTAGCAATAGAGGCATCTTCACATGGAATTGATCAACACCGATTAGATGGTATAAAATTTTCTGGAGCAGTTTTTACTAACTTATCGCATGATCATCTTGATTATCACAAAAATATTAAAAATTATTACTCTTCTAAAAAGAGACTGTTTACACACCTACTAAACCCAAATTCATCAATAGCAATTAATATAGATGATAGTTATGGTGAAAAACTGCATAACGAATTAAATAAATCTAATCATTTAATTTTAACATTTGGGAAAAAAGAAGAAGCAGACATTCAAATCGTTTCTTCAAATACTGACAATAAATCTATTGATTTAACACTTAAGTTCAACAATAAAATATTTCAAACAACTATAGGTATGATTGGGCAGTTTCAAATTTATAATGTAATTGCTTCTGCTTCAATTTGTATAGCTTTAGGGATGGACCCTGATTTTGTATTCAAGTCCCTAGGCTATTTAAAACCAGCTCGCGGTAGAATGGAAATTGTCTCAGATAATGAAAATAAATCATTAGTTATAATTGACTATGCTCATACACCTCAAGCTTTACTGACAGTACTCTCGTCACTTAAACATTTTGCAAAAGGTAAAATTATAACTCTTTTTGGTTGCGGCGGGAATAGAGACATTGAAAAACGTACTTTAATGGGACAAATTGCTTATCAAAATTCAGACTTAGTTATTGTCACAGATGACAACCCTCGCAACGAACTACCTTCAAAGATAAGAGAAGACATTTTACAAGGCTGTCCAGACGCAATTGAAATTGGTGACAGAAATAGTGCCATTAAATTTGCTGTCTCAAAGTTACAAGACAATGATTTATTACTCATAGCAGGAAAAGGTCATGAATCCACTCAAACAATAGGCATGGAAAGCCTTCCGTTTGATGATTACACGGTTTCAAAAGAAGCAATCAAAAATAATAAAAAATTGGGATAACAAGTTGAGAACACTTGTGGACAAAAAAGGATTTAATAGAAGCTACTAATGCTATTGATCCATCCTTAAACTTTATGAATAAAATTATCGGTATTTCTGGTATTAGCATTGATGACAGAACTATAAAACCAGGTGATTTGTTCATTGCTTTCAAAGGTAACAAATTTGACGGACATGATTTTGTAAAATCAGCAATTTCAAAAGGTGCAGGCGGTATAATTGTTTCAGACCTTAAATTAGCTAAAAAATACAATGGATTATTTGTTAATGATACAAATATAGCATTATTAAATATTGCAAAATTTGGAAGGAATAGGTTTAAAGGAACTACGATTGCTTTAACCGGAAGTAGTGGAAAAACAAGCACTAAGCACTTGTTATCTTCTTCACTAAAAACATATGGAACTACCCATTCTACACAAGGGAATAATAATAATATTATTGGTCTTGCATTAACATTGTCCAGATTAAACCCTGATTATAAATACTGCGTTTTAGAATTAGGAATTAATAATATTGGTGAAATGGAAGAGCTAACAAAATTAGCTTTGCCAGATATTGCATTAATAACAAATGTAACAAACTCTCACATTCAAAATTTTAAAAATGAAAAAGAAATTGCAAGAGCAAAAAGCAAAATATTTCTTGGGTTAAATAAACATGGCATCGTAATTCTAAACTCAGATAATAATTGGAGTGAATTTCTAATAAAAGAAGCAAAAAAAATAAATGCTAATATACATTTATTTGGCCATGCCAAAAATTCAAATACATTTATTTCAAATATCATTCAAGTAAAGAACGGCGCAACAGTTTGTTTTGATGATAAACAAGACTGGCACCTAAATTATTTAAATACTACGCAAGCTTTAAATGCAATTGCTACAATTGCTGTAATAAAGGAGTTGAAATTAAATTTAATAAACACTCTTGCAACTATAAGTGAGATGTCACCTGTATCTGGAAGAGGTAACAATATAACAATTAAATTCAAAGATAACAAAAAAACTTTTATTATTGATGACAGCTACAACGCAAACCCTGACTCAATGAATTCTGCTCTAAATAATTTTCAAAATATGAAAAATAAATTTAAGAATTATGAAACTATTCTAATAATTGGAGACATGTTGGAATTAGGAGATAGTTCTAACGAATTACATTTTAAACTCGTTCCAATAATTAAAAAGATAAAACCAAACATTCTTATAACTCTTGGAGTTTACACATCAAAAATATGCAAAGAATTATGTTCAAGCATTAATTGTTATCCTTACCTTTCAATTGATAGATTATTAATTGATATAAAAAAACACCTGAGACCAACACAAATTATTCTTATTAAAGGATCTCATGGAACAAATCTTTGGAAATTGCCACCAATTTTAAAGCAAAATATTCAGGAGGAATATAATGCTGCCTAATCTTTTACTAAATTTCACTGAATATTTTCAACCACTTAATATTTTTAATTATATATCTTTTAGAACAATTGGTGCGCTTCTAACTGCATTATTAATTAGCTTTATTTTTGGTGAAAAAATAATTTTTCTATTAAAAAAAATGCAAAAGAAAGGTCAGCCTATAAGAAAAGATGGGCCTAAGACCCATATAATTTTTAAAACAGGCACTCCAACAATGGGCGGTTTATTAATCTTGCTTGCATTTACAACATCTACTTTATTGTGGGCTAAATTAGATAATATATATATTTGGATACTTCTATTTATAGCAATTTCGTTTGGCATTATTGGCCTTTTTGACGATTGGATAAAAGTTTCTAAAATGAACAGTAAGTGGACTTAAAAGTTATCAAAAACTTATACCGCAAATATTAATAGCTTTTGTAGCAGCGTATATTTTAGCAGAAAATTCTCCTGATAACCTTCATAATTCAATATCAATACCTTTTTTTAAAGAAAGTATTTTATTTCTTGGAATTTTTTACATTCCTTTCACAATTATGGTTATTGTGGGTTCATCAAATGCGGTTAATTTAACAGATGGCCTTGATGGACTGGCAATAGTTCCAGTAATGATTGCAGCTAGTTCTTTAGCTATTATTGCTTATTTAGCTGGAAATATAAATTTTTCTAACTACTTACAAATAAATTATATTCCAGGGGCTGGCGAAATAACCGTGTTTTTAGGAGCTATCATTGGAGCAGGATTAGGTTTCCTATGGTTTAATGCACCTCCAGCAATGGTTTTTATGGGAGACACAGGCTCTTTGTCACTTGGAGGTGTTATTGGGGTGACCGCTTCAGCTTCCAGGCATGAACTAGTCTTAATAATCATCGGGGGAGTTTTTGTCTTAGAGACAATATCAGTTATTGTTCAAATTATTTCCTTCAAACTTACTGGTAAAAGAGTATTTAGAATGGCGCCACTTCATCACCATTTCGAACAAAAAGGGTGGGCTGAATCCACTATAGTCATAAGATTTTGGATAATAGCGGTCATACTAGCTTTAATTGGTTTGTCCACACTTAAACTGAGGTAATTAAATTGAATAATATTCTTAGTTATAAAAACAAAAACGTTGGTGTTCTTGGTGTTGGAATATCTGGATTAGCTGCGGCTAAAGTTTTATTGAACTCTAGTGCAAAAGTATTTGTATTCGATGACTTTAAAGAAAAACCCCCTACCCTACTAAAATCAAATTGGGTAAATTACCAAAAATGGCCTTGGAAAGACTTGTGTGCTCTTGTTGTTAGTCCAGGGATACCAATTAACAAAAATATCAAGCATAAAGCCATTAAGCTTGCATTAGATCATAATGTTAAAATTATAAATGATATTGACTTGTTTATGCAATCCAGACCAAAAGCTATAATTGTTGGAATTACTGGAACAAATGGTAAATCAACAACAGTAGCTTTACTACATCATATTTTGAAATTTAATAAAATTAAATCTGTAATCGGAGGGAATTTTGGTTATCCAGCATGCGAAATCATTGATCCAGGTAATGATGGTGTAATTATCTTAGAATTGTCAAGTTACCAGTTAGATGGAGCAAGTAAATTAACTTTAAACTTAGCCTCAATTATTAATATTACGCCTGACCATTTAGACTATCATAATAATTTTGAGGAGTATCTATCGTGTAAATTAAAGATTGTTGATTTTTTAAATAATAATGGAACTATTGTTTATAACGAAGGTGACAAACTTCTAAACCAGTTAATAAACAAAGATAAGTATCAACTGATTAAAATTTTTAAAACAAAAAATATAAGTTTTCAGGACTATATCAACGATAACATTTCTTTAAATGGCAAGCATAATCAATAAATGCTTCAATTGCAATCTCATTAGCTAAGAATTTAAATGTAACAGATGACAAAATTAAACTGTCAATAGAGAGTTTTAAAGGTTTGCCACATAGAATGGAAACTATATACGTTTCAGAAAAACTTAAAATTATTAATGATAGTAAATCAACTAATGGAGAATCTACTGCAGCTGCATTAAGTTCTTTCAGCAATATTTTTTGGATATTGGGAGGTCAACCAAAAAAAGATGGGATTGGAGCCGCCAAAAATTATTTAAATAGAGTTGAAGAAAGTTTTGTAATTGGTGAATCTTATAATTTTTTTGCAAATCAAATATTAACAAATTCTAAAAACAGTAGACTAAACAAATGTATAACACTTCAAGATGCAACTGAACTTGCAATAAAGAAAGCTCAAAAGTCGAATTTAACAGAAATAGTTATACTGCTATCACCGTCAGCAGCTAGCTTTGATCAATTTATAAATTTCGAAGATAGAGGTAATAAATTCAAAGAAATCGTTAACAAGCAATTAAATGAGGGTGTTTTGATATGTTAATAACACGTTCAGACAGATCCTTTATGGCTCTTTGGTGGTGGAACATTGATCGGCTTTTATTGACAAGTTTTTTAATATTAATACTTTTTGGTATTTTTCTTGTTATGTCTTCAAGTCAACATGTAGCTGAAAGCTTAAATATATCTTCACATCATTTTACGCTAAGACATATTTTATTAGGAATTTTAAGCATTCCCATAATTATTTTTTTCACTGTTTTGAACGAAAGACAAATAAAAATTATTTGTATATCTGGGTTTCTAATATCATTATGCCTTTTGTTTTTTATTCTCATTGAAGGAGCAAAAATTAAAGGTGCCCAACGATGGTTATACATAGGAAATTTCAGTTTTCAACCTAGTGAGGTATGCAAGCCATTTTTTATAGTTTTTAATGCATGGATCTTATCTTTGTGGGTTCAAAAACCAAATTTTCCTGGTTGGCTATGGTCATTAGGAGCAATAGTTTTAATGTCTGCCCTTTTGTTGTTACAGCCAGATATTGGCATGACAATTGTAATGATATTTACTTGGGGGTTTCAGCTATTCATTACTGGAATACCACTAATGATTATTATATTTTTGATAGTAGCTTTTCCAATATTTATGATTTTATCATATAATCACTTTAGTCATGTGAAACTTAGGATAGATAGTTTTTTAGACGGTAAAACGCACCAGATTTCAAAATCACTACAGTCATTTGAATCAGGAGGTTTTTGGGGTAAAGGTCCTGGAGAAGGTTTTTATAAAAAATCTCTGCCTGATGCGCATTCTGATTTTGTATTTGCAGTTGCTGCAGAGGAATATGGAATATTATTATGTTGTTTAATTGTAATAATTTATGGATTAATTGTCTTTAGATCCTTTTTATTAACTTTAAGAAACACTAATCTTTTTTTTATTATTTGTGTTAGTGGCTTAGCTTTTCAATTTGGTTTTCAATCATTAATTCATATGGCAAGTAATATTGACTTAATTCCTACAAAAGGAATGACATTACCCTTTCTATCCTATGGAGGCTCTTCTATTTTAGCATCAGCTATAACAGCTGGTATTTTACTTTCGTTAACAAGAAAAAACTCGTCATTAGACACTCTTTTAAGACAAGAGAGCAATAAGGAAAACAATTAATAAGATGAAACAAAATAGTAAAATATTAATAGCTGCAGGAGGTACAGGAGGACATATTTTCCCAGCTTTATCAATTATAAATGAGATTAAGATGAACGACTTTATAGTTATAACTGATCAGAGGGGAGAAAATTATTTTAACAAATTTTTTAGTAATAAAAATATAAATCATAAAATATTTGTTCATAAAGTTGTCGAGCCCAAGTAATGAATTATTTATAGTTAAATTAAGATCAATATATCAATTATTAATTTCTCTCTTAAAAACAATTTTTTTAATTTTATTAAATAAACCACAAGTAATTGTTGGGTTTGGTGGATATCCATCAGTAGCTCCAGTTATAGCCGCTAAATTGCTTAAAATTCCTTCCATAATACATGAACAAAATGCAATTATTGGTAGAGCTAACAAATTACTAGGTAAGATATCAAACCTTTTAGCCTTATCTTTTTTTGAAACCAAAAATACTGAAAATAATGATAATCTAATTTATACTGGAAACCCAACTAGGAAAGAACATTATCTTAGGCAATTAAGTTATTCTGCTCCAAATAAAACAGAAAGGTTTGAAATCTTAATCGTTGGAGGAAGTCTTGGCGCTAATTTCTTCTCAGAGCAAGTAACTGCAATTATATGTTCTCTTCCAAGAGAATTAAGAGAAAAAATATATATAACACAGCAAGTTGGTAAAAATGACATTAGTAAAGTCAAACGTATATATAACAACCACCAGATAGAGTTTTTTATAGAAAGTTTTTTTGAAGATATTTTTGAAAAATTTAAAAAAGCACATCTTATAATTACCCGTTCAGGAGGATCTAGTGTTGCTGAGATTTTAACTTCATGCAGACCTGTAATATTTATTCCTTTGCCAACTTCTTTTGATAACCATCAATTAGAAAATACTAAATTAATTACAAAAATAGGTGCTGGATGGGTGTTACACCAAAATAACGAAATAATTAAAACATTAAAAAAATTATTAGAAAACCTTATCAAAAATCCAAAAAAACTTGTTATTGCAAGTAATCAGATGAAAAAATTATCTGAGGATCTTGAAGTAAAACGTAAAAATAAACCCGCTACAGAATTTTTTTCTGATGTCTTAATTGACCTTATTAAAACTAACCATAAGAAGATTTCAAAACCATGCTAAAACGTCCAGAAAATTTAGGTGTTATTCACTTCATTGGAATTGGAGGAATAGGCATGAGTGGAATAGCTGAGATTCTAGTCCAATCAGGGTATTTAGTCCAAGGAAGTGATATCAAAGCAAGTAACAATACTAAGAGATTAGAAAAACTTGGGATTGAAGTTTTTATTGGTCAGAGAAAATCAAATATATTCAATGCTAAAATAATTGTTGTTTCAACAGCTATATCTAAAAACAATATTGAGCTTATAGAGGCAAAGAAAATTTTTCTTCCAATAGTTCATCGAGCTGAAATGTTGGGAGAGTTGATGCGGTTAAAGCAATCAATAGCAATAGCCGGAACACATGGAAAAACTACTACTACATCATTGATAGCCAAGATGATTGAAGAAAATGGAATGGATCCTACAATTATAAACGGAGGAATAATTTCATCTTTAGATTCAAACGCAAGAATGGGGAAAGGTGATTGGATGGTTGTAGAAGCTGATGAAAGTGATGGAAGCTTCACAAAACTAAATCCTACGGCAGCAGTTATAACGAATATAGATTTAGAACATCTTGATTTTCATAAAAATGAAGGAAATCTCGAGCTTGCCTTTTTCAACTTTTTATCTTCAATACCCTTTTATGGATTTATCTGTTTATGTACTGATCACCCTCGAGTACAAAAATTAATCTCAAAACTAGAAGATAAGAAAGTTATTACTTATGGTTTATCTGCTAACGCAGACGTAAGAGCCACCAATATTATTTATAATAATAATAAGATGAATTTTACTTTAAGCATATCAAATCGAAGAGAACTTGAAATTAGCTCCTATGAAATAGAGTTTTCTATGATAGGGATTCATAATATTCAAAATGCTTTAGCTACTATTGCAACTGGGATCGAGTTGAAAATTCCTATTGAGAAAATTAAAAACACCCTAAAAACATTTACAGGCGTGCAAAGACGCTTTCAAAATGTAGGAAATTTCAAAAACACCACTATTATAGATGATTATGGCCATCATCCAGTTGAGATAAATGCTGCACTAGCAGCCGCTAGATTACTTGCCCCTAAAAGCAAAATTATAAGTATTTTTCAACCACACCGTTATAGCAGAATTAAAGATCTTTTTAATGACTTTTGTCGTTGCTTTAATGATGCAGATTACGTGTTTCTTTTGGATGTATACCCTGCCGGTGAGGAACCTTTAAAGGGTTTTGAAAGTACTGATTTAAAAAATGGGCTTTTAAAATACGGGCATAAAAATGTGTCGTATTTAGAAAGTAAAAAAGCTTTGATAAGAGAAACACTAAAAATTATAAATCCAAACGATATTATTATATGTCTAGGAGCGGGCTCAATAACTAAAATTGCTAATACTTTAGAAAAAGAGCTTCATAATGGATCTTGACACATTTAAAAATAAGTTTCTCAACAAGATTGAATTTGACTGTGAATTAGCAAAATTTACTTGGTTTGGAGTTGGAGGCAAGGCAGAAATATTGTTCATAGTAGAAGATTTGATATCCTTAAGTGGTTTTTTAAAAAATAAGCCTAATGAAATAGATATATTAATTATAGGTGCAGGATCAAATCTGTTAATTAGAGACAAAGGTTTTAAAGGGATTGTTCTACTTACCAAAAAATTAAATAAAATTAATATTGATAAAAATCATATTATCACCGCTGAAGCTGGAGCCACAGACGCAGATGTAGCTCGTTTTGCAAGAAATAATCTGAGAGGTGGTCTTGAGTTCTTGTTAGGCATTCCTGGAACAATAGGAGGTGGTGTAAAGATGAATTCGGGAGCATTTGGCTCTGAATTTAAAGATGTCTTAATAGATGTGAAGGCAATAAATCATTTAGGTCAATTTAAAACTTTTACCAATAAAGAGTTAGGGATGAGATATAGAGGTCTTGAAATAAGTGAAGAATGGATTTTTTGTTCGGCAAGATTAAAGAGCTTTAAAGATGAAAAAATCAATATAGAAAACAAAATGAAAAAAGTTATAAGTTTAAGAAAAGAAGCACAACCAACTGGTGTAAAAACTGGTGGCAGTACTTTCAAAAATCCTATTGGAAACAAAGCATGGAAGTTAATAGATAAAGCTGGATGCAGAGGTTTTAAAATTGGTGGTGCTATGATTTCTGAGAAGCATTGTAATTTCATAATTAACTCAAAAAAATCAACTGCTCAAGATATCGAGGATTTAGGTGAGCATGTAAAAGATACAGTTAAAAAAGTTTGCGGAATAGAGTTGAGTTGGGAAATTAAAAGAATTGGTACCAAATGAAAATAACTAAAAATACACATGTTATGTTGTTAAAAGGCGGTTTTGGCTCAGAACGCGACGTTTCTTTAAGATCTGCCAAAGCATGTGCTGAAGCAATTAAAGAAAATGATTTAAGAGTAACTGAGGTTGATATTGGTTTAAATGGAATAAATGAATTAACTTCATTAAATGTGGATGTTTGTTTTAATGCCTTACATGGAAAGTTAGGAGAAGATGGAACAGTTCAGGGTTTTTTAAATTTAATTAAAAATACCATATACTCATTCAGGTGTTGCTGCATCAGCGATTGCAATGAACAAAATGCATTTTAAGCGGTTAATTACAAACGCAACTGAAAATTCAGAAGATCCTATCATCTTTCCTGAAACATTAAAAATTATTAAAGATAAATTTTATTACATAAGCGATTATGAAGGTCCATGTGTCATAAAGCCCATAAATGGTGGAAGTTCAGTTGATGTGACCATTATAAAAAAAGTAAAATGGAACCTCTTAAAAAAAATCAAAATTATAATGAATTGATGGCAGAGGTGTTAGTTGGAACAAGAGAACTAACTGTAACTGTTTTAAAAGAAAGGCCTCTGTGTGTCACCGAGATAACTTCAAATAAAAAACAAGATTTCTACAATTATAAAGCAAAATATGATCAAAATGGGTCTTCTCATATAATTCCTGCGTTAATACCTAAGACCATATTTGATAAGGCGATGTCATGGGCTTTAAGAGCTCATAAAATTATTGGTTGCAAAGGAATTTCAAGAATCAGATTTTAGGTATGATAGCAATCATAATAAATTATTCATGTTAGAACTAAATACGCAACCAGGTATGACTGAAACTTCACTGGCTCCTGAACAAGCATTGTTTTGTCAAATTACTATGAAACAAATGGTTAAAATATTAATTGAGGAGGCAACTTACGAATGCTAAATTCAATTATAAAAGGGAATGATGTCAACAAGCTAAATATTGACAGAATTACAAATAAAAATACAAGGTCAAACTTTACAGTGTATTTTTTAACTATATTTATTATATCTTTATTGTTGACTACTTTTTTAAACAATATTGACTTCGAAAAATACTCAAAATTATTAAATAATTTTTTAATAAAGAATGGCTTTACAATTAATAATATTCAAATTTTGGGGATAAAAAATATACCCAAAGAGACTATTATTAAAATTGTCAATAATGAAAACAAATCCAATATCTTAAATGTTAATTTATTAAATATATACAACAACCTTAGAAACAACGACTGGGTTGAAGAATTATATATTGAACGTGTTTTACCAAACACAATTAAAATAAGCATCATAGAAAAGGAAGCAATTGGTATATGGCAATATGAAATGAGTAATAAACTCATAACAAAGAATGGTGAAATAATATCTACTGCAAATATAAATAAATTTAAAATTGATCTACCAATAATTCATGGGAATCATGCTAATAAGAATGCAAACTCTATCCTTAAAATACTTGAAACAAATAAAGTTTTAACAAAAAATATTTGGTCCTTAGATTATATAAATAATCGGAGGTGGAACCTACATTTTAAACAAGGAATTATTGTTCTTCTACCTAGCGAAGGGGTTTTAAGAGCATGGAATGAAATCATAAAACTTCAAAAAAACTATGATGTTTTAAATTTGGGTCTTACAGAATTAGATTTAAGAAATCCAAATAAAATTCTTAGGAAAAATTATTGTCAACAAGGATTTAATTAACCACAGGAAAAACTTATGACGGTTTTAAACCCAATAAAAAAATCTAAAAACATACACACAGTGATTGACATTGGTAACAATAAAATTTCATGCCTTATTGGAACATCGGTTAAATCTAATGACATTCAAATAAAGGTTTTAGGCTTTGGACAACATGCATCTTCAGGTATCAGTAACGGCTTAGTTGTTAATATGAATCAAGTTGCAAACTCTATTGCCAGAGCTGTTGAAGATGCTGAAAATATGGCAGGGTTTCCAATTAAAAATGTTGTTTGTAGTCTTGCTGGTGGAAGGCCAATAACAAAAGTTATTCGTAATAAATTGAAAATTAACAATGGAAAAATAATTAAAAGTGATTTAGCTAAAGTTTTAAAAATTAATAGTTCAGAACAAATAAGTAATTATAAACTATTATCATCAACTCCTATCAGATTTTTCATAGACAATAATATTTATGTTGAAAACCCTATTGGAATGAATTCTGATAATTTAATTGCAGATATTTCTTATACTTACGGAGATAAAGCAATTATGAAAAATATAGTTTCAGCTGTAGAGTTATGCCACCTTTCGGTAGAAAAATTTATAATTAGTCCACAAGCATCTGGTGCCTCTACAATGGTTAAGGATGAACGTAAAAATGGAGCTATAATTATTGATCTAGGAGAAGATATAACAAGTATTGGTGTTTTTATTAATGATGAAATAATTTTCTCTGATTCAATTCCTGTTGGAGGGGTTCACATAACTAGTGACATAGTTCGTGGGTTAGGTGCGAAATCAGAAGATGCAGAAAAAATAAAAATTCTTTATGGCTCTGCTATATCAAATGAAACTGATGAATTCACAAATATTCAAGTACCAATTATAGCTGATGATGGGAATATTCATAATCAACAATTACCTAAAGCAATGCTAACTGCGATAATCAAGCCACGTACTGAAGAGATTTTTGAGCTTGTAAAAAATAGATTAAATTATTTAAAAATTAAACCCAACCAAATCAATAAAATTATTTTATGTGGAGGTGGCGCAAATTTGAATAACATAAGAGAACTTGCTTCAATATATTTTACAACTAACGTCAGAATAGGAAGACCTATTGGCCTAATTGGCGTACCAGAAATTATACAATCACCAACCTTTGCTTGTTTGGCAGGGTTACTCATTAAAAGTTTAGAGAAAGATAAAATTCCAAAATTAAATGAAATGAATAAAGGCTTTTTTAATTATTTCGGGAAAATAGGTCATTGGTTTGATGAAAATTTGTGAGCTAAAAATAATATTAATTCAACAACAAAGGAGAATACAATGTCACTTAATATAACAATTCCAGAAAATATAAATGATACTGAGCCAAAAATATCCGTTATTGGCATTGGAGGAGCTGGTGGAAACGCAGTTAACACAATGATCAATGCAAATGTAGAAAATATAGAATTTATTGTTGCAAACACAGACGGCCAAGCTTTATCTAGAAGCCTAACTAAAAGACAAATACAGTTAGGTAAAAATTTAACTTTAGGACTTGGAGCCGGATCTGACTCTGAAATAGGTAGAAAATCAGCTGAAGAGTCAATTGAAGAGATTTTGTCTGAATTAGCTGATGTAAATATGTTATTTATTACAACTGGAATGGGTGGCGGAACAGGTTCTGGTGCAGCACCTGTAATTGCTAAAGCAGCAAAAGATCGTGGAATATTGACTGTAGCAGTTGTAACAAAGCCATTTGATTTTGAAGGAAAGAAAAGGATGGATGTTGCAGAAAGTGGATTATCACTTTTAAAACAATGTGTTGACACCTTAATTGTTATTCCAAATCAAAACTTATTTAAAATTGCAAATGAAAAAACAACATTTGCTGAAGCTTTTAAAATGGCAGATGACGTTCTTTATCAAGGGGTATGTGGTATCACTGATTTAATTACAAACCCAGGCATGATTAATCTTGATTTTGCTGATATTAAATCAATCATGGGAGACATGGGCAAAGCTATGATGGGAACAGGAGAAAGTTCTGGCGAAGAACGAGCAATAAACGCCGCACAAGCAGCGTTAAATAACCCTTTACTTGATGATAGTAATATCAAGGGTGCTCATTCAATACTTTTAAACATTCAAGGTGGACCTGACATGGCTTTATTTGAAGTAGACGAGGCTGCAAGTAAAATCAGAAATGAAGTTGATGGCAATGCTAATATCATATTTGGGTCATCTGTGGATGAAGCCCTTGAAGGAATAATAAAAATATCCATAGTAGCTACTGGAATGAGTGATACATTCCAAGAAAGAAAAAACGAAATAGATGAGCATAAAGAAGATAGCAAACCCAATCATTTAAATGATGTTTCATTCATGAACACAGCTGATGAAATTAACATTGAAGGTAATAAAATACATTCACAAATTGAAACTGAAAATACAGATCAAATAGACATTGAAACCGAAATAAACGCCATAGAAATTAAAAATCAATATGAACCAAGTCAATTAAGAAGTGATGACATACTAAATAATACAGAAGATAATAATTTAAAAAATAAAGAAGAAAATTTAAATTTAATTCTAGACACAATTTCTGATAATAATGTCCCTCAAGATAAACCTAAAAACCTACTTAAACGATTATCTACATTTTTTGTAGACGATAAAATAAATGAAACACAGATACATCCAAAAATTAATTTGAAAAAGGAAATTTTAGAAAATAACGAAACACAAGTTAATGAAGATCAAATCCAACAAACTATATCAAAAGACAGCGATCTATTTAGTATTGAGAAACAAAATAAATTTACGGATCATCAAATAGATTTAATTGACATGGATCAACAAAATCAGGAGATAGATGAAGATGTATTAGAAATACCTGCATTCCTTAGGAGACAAGCAAATTAAAAATGATTGAAATATTTCGTAATTATATGTGATTTGTAATAGTGAAGTTATTTGCTATAAATGATCATATAATTTAGGAAAATTTATGAATTTTATTAATAATTCTAAAAATAATTTTGTAAAACAAAAAACTTTGAAAAAAAAGATACTATTTTTAGGTGTTGGTTTACATAATGGAAAAGCTGTTTCAATGTCCATCGAGCCATCCGAACCAAACACCGGTATTGTTTTTGAAAGAACTGATTTAAACAAAAACAACTTGATTAAAGCTATTATTGATAACGTAGGTGAAACTTGTTTATGTACCAAGATTATTAATAAACATGGTGTGTCTGTATCAACAATAGAACACCTGATGGCTGCATTTCAGGGATTAGAAATTGACAATGTTAAAGTTAAAATCAATTCAGATGAATTACCAGCGTTGGATGGAAGTTCACATGTATATGTTAAAAAAATAATAGATTCAGGTTTAAAAATTCAATCCGTTAATAGGAAATGTATTAAAATTTTAAAAAAAGTTCAATTTTGTATGAATGATAGATATATTTCAGCAGAACCATCTAATGAACTATCGTTAAATATTAGTATAGATTATCCAAACACTATTATTGGTAATTCTGAATTTACTTATAACCACACTCAGAGTAACTTTTTGACACAATTATCTGAAGCAAGAACTTTTACACTTCTTGAAGATGTAGAAAAAATGAGACTAACTGGTTATGCTATGGGTGGAAGTATTAATAATGCAATTGTTGTAGACAAACACAAAATTATAAACTCTGATGGTTTAAGATTTGAAAAAGAATTTGTTAAACATAAGGCACTAGATTGTATTGGAGATTTTTATTTACTTGGAATGCCTTTAATAGGCACAATTTGTACTTTTGCACCAGGACATAAAATAAACCAGATGTTTGTTAAGGAAATATTAAGTAATAAAGAGAATTATAGTATTGAGGACTTAGAAATTAAATATTCTCATGATGAATATATTAATGCATTAAACTTCAATAATTTATCTCAAAAAGAAATTAATGTAGCATAATTTTAATATACAAACCCAATTATACATTATAGAAGTACTTAAATAACGTCTCATTAGTTGAAAAAATATGTTTATTTTAAAAAAAAAATACTTAATACTTTTACAAGTATTTTTTTGTATTTTAATATTACCTAACTGTAGCAATAATAGTAAAACTGTTATTTTAAAAGAAGCTAAAGATTCTCAAATATTTATCAAAGGACAATCTTTCTTAAAAAGTAATGATTATAAAAAAGCTGCGATAGAATTTGATAAAATTTATCTGAATTACCCCTTCTCATCATTAGCTCCAAGGGCAGAAATAATGACAGCTTATTCATTATTTCAAGATAATCAAATAAATGAAGCAATAGTAAAATTAGATGAATTTATTGAAATGAACCCTACTGGGGAACATACACAATATGCTCAATATCTCTTGGCAATGTCGTATTATGTTCAAATATCCTGATCGCAGGAAGAGATCCAATGTTATCAGAAAAAGCTTTAAAATATTTTAAAATAATTACAACTAAATTCCCTAATAGCGTATACGCTAAAGATGCAAAATTTAAAATTAAATATCATAAAAAATTCTTTAGCACAAAACGAATTGTTAATTGGTATGTTTTATTTGAAAAATAATTCACCAGCAAGTTCCATAAAAAGATTTCAAGCTATAATTAAAAATTATCAAACCACTTCAGTTATACCAGAAACTTTATATAGATTGTGTGAAGCCTTTTTAATGCTTGGATTAAAGGAAGAAGCAATTAAAAGCAGTTTATTGCTCAAGTTATAATTTTCCTGACAACGAATGGACTAACCTTAGCAAAAATATAATTAAAGACACTCCAGAATTAGATGAAAATAAAGTTTTATTAATTCAATTACTGATTACATAAAAAAAATTACTAACTAGATAAATATGCTACGAGAATTACTTGTTAAAAATATTGTACTAATTGAAAGTTTAAATATTAATTTTAATAATGGCTTATCTGTTTTAACTGGTGAAACTGGCGCGGGGAAGTCAATTTTACTTGATAGCATTGGATTAATATTAGGCAACAGAGTTGATTTCAACCTTATTAGAAATAATGAAAATGTAGCTTCAGTAACTGCTATTTTTGAAATCGATGACAAACATCCCGTTATTAACGTTTTGGAAAAATTTAGTGTTATTCATGAAACTGAATTAATAATAAGACGTGAAATCAATAGTAATGGTAAATCAAAATGTATAATTAATGATGTTGTCATAACACGTAATGCCCTGATTGAAATAACTGATCAATTTAATAGAAGTACAGGGTCAATTTGAAGATAGAGGTCTTTTAAATACCAAGACCCATTTATCATTACTTGATGCTTTTGCTGATCATAATGATTTAATAGAAAATTCTAAAGAACTTATAATAGAATGATTAATTTATTAAAATTAATTAATGAGGCAGAAGCTATAGCTAAGAAAAATAATGAAGACAATGATTGGCTAAAAGATTCTTATGATCAATTAGTCTTGTTAGACCCTAAATTTAAAGAAGAAGAAGAATTAGATAAAAATAAAAAATATTTAGCTAATCGTACAAAAATTGATACTGCAATGGCTTTTACTAGAAATATAATTGAAAAGGAAAGTGGATTAGAAGATTTGATTAATCAGGTGATTAAATCACTTGAATCGATACACAAAATTGAAAATGATAATATAAATTCTGCAATTGAAATTATTAATGGGACAAAGGCTGACATTGAAGAGTTAAAAAACGTTGTGAATGGAGGAAATTTAGAAACAACTCAAGGTATAGATAAACTTGATCTTATTGAAGATCGGCTTCATGCACTTAGAACAGAAGCCAGAAAACATAATTGCACGGTTGATGATTTGATAACAATCCGTGACAAATTGAAAACTTCACTAATGATATTAAAGATAATAATTTTAAAATTGAAGATCTTAAAAAAGAATATGAAGATGCTAAAATAATATTTGTTAAATTAAGCACATTACTCTCTGAAAGTAGAAAAAAGTATGCAACAATTCTTTCTAAAAAAATAAATGACGAGTTGCCTCAACTAAAATTAGAAAGTGCTCGCCTTTCAATAAATTTTGATAAAGTTGCCATTGAAGATGCTTCAATATTAGGAATTGATAAAGTAATGTTTCTTGCTTCAACAAACTCTAATAATGACATGCTTCCAATAAACAAAATTGCGTCTGGAGGAGAGTTATCTAGATTTCTGTTAGCAATAAAGGTTGTACTTGAATCAGTAATACACAATAGGACTATTATTTTTGATGAAATTGATTCTGGTATTGGTGGATCAGTTGCTAATGCAGTTGGAACAAGATTAGCTAAATTAGGAGCATCTTATCAAGCTATGGTAGTAACTCATTCACCTCAAGTAACTTCCAAAGGACACGCTCATTATCTTGTTCAAAAAAATATGAATAACAATCAAACTTATACTAGTATAATTGAATTAAACGAAAACGAGAAAATTGAAGAAATAGCACGGATGTTATCAGGCAGCAATATTACTAATGAAGCTAGAGAAGCTGCTTTTAAGCTTTTTGACAATAAATAAATGAATATTGAAATTTTAAATACTTTAGAAATCAAAAAGAAGGAAATTGATTATCATAACAAAAAATATCATTCAGATGATAATCCAGAAATTACTGATTTTGAATTTGATCAACTGTGCAAAGAATATGACGATATAATAACAGCAAACCCTGAGTTTTATTTTTTGGAGAGATCTGAAGTAGGCTCTTATCCTTCAAACCAATTCGAAAAATACACTCATTATAAACCCATGTCATCACTAAATAATGCTTTTTCGTTTGGCGATGTAAGTGAATTTATTGATAAAATATACAAGTTTTTGTCCTTGAGTAAGACTTTCAAATTAGACTTAATATGTGAACCCAAAATTGATGGATTATCAATTTCTCTTCTTTACCTTGACGGATCCTTGGTAAATGCAGTTACTAGGGGAGATGGTACTGTTGGAGAAATCGTCACTGAAAACATTAAAACTATAAAAGACATACCTATTAATTTAGTTAAGCCTTTTCCAAAATTTATAGAAATTAGAGGTGAAATCTTTATGAAGAAAACTGATTTTCATAAACTTAATAAATCACAATTAGAAAATGGTAAAAAAATATTTGCTAATACAAGAAATGCATCAGCTGGTTCAATTAGACAAAAAGATACACGCATTACTAAAAAAGAAATTTAAATTTTTTTGCTTTTTCTATTGGGGAATATTCTAAAGATTTTCATTTTGAAACACAAAGTGAGCTCTTAATAAAATTTAATAAATGGGGTTTCTTGTTAATAATGAAAATAAACAGTTAACAATTTAAGCCATATAAATAATTTCTATGAACGAATTTTATCTATTAGAGATAAATTAGATTATGAAATTGATGGCTTAGTTTATAAAGTAAACGATGTAAAACTTCAGACAAGACTAGGTTCGTAACCAGAGCACCTAGGTGGGCTATTGCGCATAAACTACCTGCAGAAATAGTTGAAACAATTATTTTAAACATAGAAACTCAGGTGGGAAGAACAGGTGCTCTCACTCCTGTTGGAAAACTAAAACCTGTAAGAGTAGGTGGTGTTCTAGTCTCAAACGTATCTCTCCATAATGAAGATGAAATTTCTAGGAAAGATATAAGGATTGGCGATGCATAAAGATCCAAAGAGCCGGCGATGTTATTCCTCAAGTTCTTGAGGTTGTTAAAGAAAAAAGACTAAATACTTCCAGAATATATTATCCACCTAAACATTGTCCATCATGTGGATCTATTACCGCTAAACCTATAGACGAAGCTGTTAGAAGATGCTTGGCTGGTGTAAATTGCCCTGCTCAAGCCATCGAAAAACTAAAACATTTTGTCTCTAAAAATGCATTCAATATTGAAGGACTTGGTGACAAGTTAGTAGAAACTCTTTTTAAAGATAAATATATAAATGATTTTGGAGATATTTTTCAGCTTTATAAATATAGAGATAAATTAGAAAAGAAAGAAGGATTAGGTAAAACTTCGATTGATAAATTGTTAAATGCTATAGAATACAAACAAAAAATTTCGTTAGATAAATTTATATATGCTTTAGGAATTAGACAAATAGGTGAAACAACGCCAAATTAATTGCCTTACGTTATAACTCATTTGACAATTTTTTGGTTCATATGAAGAAAGCTAATAATAAGCAATCTGATTCCTTCCAAGAACTTGTTGCTATTGATCAAATAGGCGAAAATATAGCTAATGATTTGATACTATATCTAAATACTCCGAAAAATTTAAACATAATAAATAAATTAATTGAATATATAATTATCACAGATGTTTATCCTCATAAAATTAATTCAAAGTTTACTGGTAAGAGTAGTTGTTTTAACTGGAACATTAAATAATATGAGCAGAGATGAGGCCAAAAATACTCTTCAAAGTTTAGGTGCTAAAATTAGTAACTCTCTATCAAAAAATACTGATTATCTAATTTTAGGAGATCAACCTGGATCTAAAGCAAAAAAAGCCCTAGAACTTAATGTAAAAACTATAAATGAAAATGAATGGTACGATTTAGTTAATAAATTAAACAATTAAATTGGTAATGTTTTAATTTTCAAGTAATCCAATAATTCTCTGTCATTAGGAGTTATCAGACTTGCTAATTCTCTATAAACTTTTTCATGATATGAATTAATCCAATTTATTTCATCTATTGTTAATATTTCTTTATTAATAAGCTCCAGCTCAAAAGGAACTCTTGTTAAATTTTCAAAATACAAAAAGTTTTCACTATTTTTAAGATTTTTTTTTGAAACAACTTCTAAATTTTCTATTCTAATTCCATATTCACCATTCTTATAATAGCCTGGCTCATTAGATATCACCATGCCCTTCCTGATATCACATTTAGAGTGTTTTGATATAGATATGGGCCCTTCATGAACACTTAGCAAACAACCCACTCCATGGCCAGTCCCATGGGCATAATCTTTGCCTTCAGACCATAATGCCTTTCTTGCTAAAGTATCAATTTCTCTACCTTTAGTGTTTTTAGGAAATATTGCCGTGGCGATTGCTATATGTCCTTTCAAAACTAGAGTATAATTATTTATCATTTCCTCACTAACCTTACCAATTTTTATGGTACGCGTAGTGTCAGTAGTCCCTTCCAAATAATGGGCTCCTGAGTCAATCAAATATAATCCATCCTTATCTATTTTTTTGTCAGAAGATTTATCTGCTTTATAATGAATAATAGCCCCATTATCTTTAAAGGCTGAAATTGTAGCAAAACTCTCACAAATAAATGTTTCTTCTAAAGAACGTAACTCATATAATTTTTTAGAAATTGTAATTTCAGTTAAGTTCTTTTGAACTCAAGTTTTTTTCAAGCCAAAAAAACAACTTTAAGAAAGCTAAACCGTCTTTTAAATGAGATACCTTAAAACCGTTCAATTCATTTGAATTCTTAACAGACTTAAATTCTTCTATTGGACAACTTATGGTATGAATATTAAATCCCATATCGAATATAAGGTACTTTATTTGAAGAGGTAAAAAAACTGGGTCTATCAAAAAATTCTTATTTTTTAGTTTCTTTAAAAAAGATGTAAGTTCATTAATCTGCAAAAGATGAATTTTACTATGATTTTCTGTGATTATTTCAAACGTTGAATTATCTGAGAAAATGAAAACTTCACCTTTACTTGATATAATACAGAAAGATCTTGAAACAGGTGTGTATTCAAGATCACGACATCTAATATTTAATAACCACGACAAGCCTGCAGGATTAAATAAAACATAATAATCACAGTCAATATTTGTTATTACTTTTTTAAGACGGTTTATTTTTGATAAAAAATTTTCTCCAGTTCTTTTTAATGGAAGTTGAAAAATAGATTTCTGAGTTTCAGTTGGTCTTTTTTTCCAAATTTCATCAATTAAGTTTTTTTCCGTAGCTTTTAAAATTAATGGTGTACTTTTTAGAATCTTACTGAGAGTTTCATGTTTTTTTGAAGTCAATAACCAAGGGTCAAAAGCTATTATTTTTAAATACTTTTTATTATCTTTTAGGAAATTGCCAATTTCATTTATGCCTCCATTAAAGACATCAAAAAATTTAGTATCAACTTGTTTCTTTAATTGTAGTTGATATCGACCATCGCTAAAAATTGCTGATTTCAAATTTGTATTTGATACTATTATTGCAAATCCTGCTGATCCAGTGAAATTTGTAATGTATTTTAAACGTTCTTCACTTTTAGGAACTTCTTCTCCTGAAAACATATCCTCTCTAGGAACTAAGAGAGCATCATATTTTTTTTGTCTCATATTATATTTTAATAATTCTAATTCTTCTACTCAACACATAGACCTTACTGTAAAAATTAAGACTTTATAGTCATTATAACTGATCCCCATTCTTCTGAAATTATTTTCTTTTCTTCTATAAATCCAAAATTATTATATCGATTAATAATATAAGGAATTTGTTGTTTTAAAAGTCCTGATAAGATTAAAAATGAATTAGGTTTAATGATCTGTTTAAATACAGGTGCTAGTTTAAACAGAGGCATAAATAAGATATTAGCGAAAATTAAATCATAGTAGTTATTTTTAATATATTTTGTTTCAAAGAAAGAATTGGTTAAATATACACCATTAACTTTTATATGATTAAGTTTTATATTTTTTTTAGATAACTTTACCGCATTTTCGTCTATATCAACAAAAATTACCTTACTTTTTTTAAATACTTTTTTAGAAGCAATACCTAAAATTCCTGTTCCACAACCATAATCTAAAATTTTTTTAGGTGAAAAACGTTGAGACAAATAATTAATAGCTTGCAAGCAACATTTTGTAGTTGCATGAGAACCTGTACCAAATGCAGTTGATGCATTTATCTTAACAGGTATCTTATAAACAGAGTAATTTTTTCTTATATGTGAACCATATATATAAAATCTTTCAATATTAATAACTGGGAAGGATTGTCTATTAATGTTAAGCCAATTTTTTTGGATAATTTTCTTGATACTAACTTTTTTAGCATTTAAATTTTTTTTCCAAGTTATATCGTCAGTATAATACTCATTTACACTTAATTGCCTAGCTAGACTATTAAGTTTCATTTCTACTAAATTATTGTCTGGTTTTTTTTTAACCAATACTTCTAACGTCCAAAATTCATTTTGATGGAATTCACCTAAATTATTTTTAATATTTATTGGTAATACATTTTTTGTATTCTTTTTTGTATTATTAAATAAACTAGATGATAAATAACCTTCAAAATCTTCAACATATTCAGAAAATAAGTTTTTAAATTGATTTTCTATTACAAAGCTTATTGACCACAAATCCATATCTTAGTCTATTTATTCAATTAATTTTACAAAATTGGAAATCACTCTTTTTTCACCAGCCTTATCAAAAAATATATTTAGCTTATCACCTTCTGAGGAAACAACTTTTCCCATTCCAAATTTTTGATGAAACACTCTTTGTCCATTATCAAAAACAGCTGTAGATTTAAACACTTCATTTTGCGTTTTAGGTGCTCTATAAAGATCAATTCCATTTATTTTATTTTGTTTTGCTCTAAAATAACCTGGTCCATATGATATATTAGTTGTAGAGTCCTCAAACTCAATTTGACTATAACTAGATGCATCAGCACCAAGGTTACCTTCAATATTTTCGTTTAAATTTTGTTTGGGAAGTTCACTTATAAACCTGGAAGGAATTGAACCTTGCCATAATCCATGAATTTGTCTATTAGCAGCAAATGTTATAAATAACCTTTTTCTTGCACGAGTAATACCCACATATGCCAATCTCCTTTCTTCCTCCAGTCCTGCTAGACCTAATTCATCTATAGATCTTTGACTAGGAAACAGTCCCTCTTCCCACCCTGGTAAAAAAACCACATCAAACTCAAGTCCTTTAGCTGCATGTAAAGTCATTAGAGACACTTCACCAGCTTCAGCTTGACTATCTCCATCCATTACAAGCGATATATGTTCTAGAAACCCTTGAAGATTTTCAAAGCCACTCATAGCATTAATTAGCTCTTTTAAATTTTCTAACCTTCCCTCACCTTCAATAGATTTATCATTCTGCCAATGAAAAAGGTATCCTGATTCCTCAAGCACCTTTAACGTCAAATCAGTGTGGCTAATTTCTTTGGACTCACGATTCCACTCAATAAACTGATTAATTAAGTCCCGCAGTGTTTTTTTTACATTTGGTCTTAATTCGTCTGTCATTAATAATTCTTCTGTCGCTAAGAAAAAAGATATATCTTTTTTTCTTGCATAAGAGTGAATCATACTTGTTGTACTAGTTCCTATGCCACGTTTAGGAACATTAATAATTCTCTCTAATGCTAAGTCATCATTGGGCTGTTGAACAACTCTTAGATATGCAAGAGCGTCTCTTATTTCTAATCGCTCATAAAACTTTGCACCTATAACTTTGTAAGGAATTCCTATATCAACAAATCTTTCTTCAAATTGCCTAGGTTTGGTGACCTGCTCTTACTAGGACAGCCATTTGATCGTGCCTTAAACCATTTGAAAATAGATTTTCAATTTCAACACTTGTTTTCCTTGCTTCTTCTAATCCATCCCAAACAGATATTAAATCTATTTTTTCTCCTTGTTCTGAAGATGTTTTAAGATTTTTACCTAATCTTTCTTTATTATTAGAAATCACGCTATTAGCTGCCTCTAGAATTCTTCCTGTTGATCTATAATTTTCTTCAAGTTTAATAACAGTTGCCGACGGATAATCTTTTTCAAATTTTAAAATATTACCCACTTGGGCTCCTCGCCAACCATATATAGATTGGTCATCATCTCCAACACAACAAATATTCTTAGATTTTTCTGCAAGAAGTCTTAACCACAAATATTGTATCATGTTGGTGTCTTGATACTCGTCAACTAAAAAATAGGATAACTTGGAATGATATTGCGTCAATACATCCGGATGATCTGAAAAAATATTTAAATTATATAATAATAAGTCTCCAAAATCAGCAGAATTAAGTGTTTTTAATCTTAATTGATAAGTTTTATATATGCTAATTGCTCTTCCATTAGCAAAATAGTCGTTACTAGAATTATCTACTTCTTCTGGTTTTTGACCTTTATCCTTCCAACCAGCAATTAAATTTGACATAGCTTTAGGCGTAAATTTTTTTGTATCTATGTCATCATCAAGCATTATTTGCTTTAGAAGCCTTACTTGGTCATCTGGAGTTATAATTGTATAGTTTGACGTTAACCCTACTAATTCTGCATTTTCTCTTAAAATTCTTGCTGCGATTGAATGAAAAGTACCTAACCAAACTGAATTAGCTGAAGGACCTATTAAATTCTCTAACCTTGTTCTCATCTCTTTAGCTGCTTTATTTGTAAAAGTAACTGCAAGTATATTCCAAGGTTTAGTTGTTTTACTGTATAACAAATTAGCAAGACGTGCTGTCAAAACTCTTGTTTTCCCAGTTCCAGCACCAGATAAAACTAACAAAGGGCCTTGAAGAGTTTTAACAGCCTCTTTTTGAGGCTCGTTTAAATCAATAAAAGCTTTATGGTTTAAAAAATCATTCATTATAGTAGAAGATATATTCTTTTTATTATTATAAATATTTAACTTTATACCTATCATATAGAATGTTTAACTTGTAGAAAATTAATAAATAAATAATATAACTATTACACCTTTTAGATTACTTAGTTGAACTATGATGAAAAACTTCAAATATATTTTAATTACCTTGTTTTTAGTCTCTCTTTCTTTAGGAGGCTGTTCAGGTAGTAAAAATGTTACAAAAGAATCAGATCCATTTGAAAACTTAAATAGGCATGTATTTGGGTTCAATAAATATGTAGACCAAAAATTAGTAAACCCTTTAAGTAAAGCTTATGTTAGAAATATTCCAAATGGTGCTAGAAAGAGTATTAGTAATCATTTAGATTGGATGGAACTTCCTGTTACTATTGCTAATAGTACTTTTCAATTTGACTTAGAAAATACAATTTTAGCGTCAGCTAAGTTTATGTTAAATGGTTTAACCCTTGGCTTTTATGATTTAGATAATGGTGAAACTGAAATATTAAAAAAAGATTTTGGATCAACTTTAGCTAAATTAAATGTTCCAGAGGGACCTTTTTTAGTAGTGCCTTTTTTAGGGCCTAAAATGACAAGAGATTTTTCAGGTTATTTTGTAGATAGACAAAATATGACAAACGTTTCTTCTACTACTGTGAATGACATCAACTTAATTGAAATACCAATCAATGTAATTGATACAAGATCTAAACTATCCAATGCCATTGATAAATTATATAATTCACCTGATCCATATACAAAGATGAAATCTTATTATATTCAAAATCGAAGAAAAAATGTGTATAACGAAAAGTACCATAATATTAAAAATAAAAACAAGGATGAAGAATTTGAGAAGCTTTTACAATAAATTTAAAATTAAAGATCTACTATACTTTGTTTTAATTTTACCAATCTCAATAACTTTAATTTCAAATGGTGCTTGTGCTGATAAACTAGAAAAAAGCAATACTATAATCCAAGAAATGATAAGTAAGGCTAAAGTTAACGCAATTGAAACACTCAAATCAGATCAAAATGAGAAATCGTTAAGAATTTCCTTGTTAATTAAAGAATATATTAATTTAAATTTTATGGCTAAGGCGACCACTGGTTCTTTCTGGAAAAAGGCTACTTTTCTTCAAAGGCAGAGATACAAAAATGCCCTACTCCAAGAAATAGTTAAAACTGTAGAAGATCACCTAAATACATTATCAACATTAAATTATATATCTACTGATTCTGAATTAAGGGGAAAAAAACTTATTTATGTAAGGGGCAGAATTGAGGACCCTAACAATAACAAACCTCCTGTTAATCTCCTTTGGAAACTTGCCTCAAACAATGAAGGGAATCTTCAGATTTTAGACTTAGAAATAGAGGGTATATCTTTGGTAAGTTCTCACAAAGCTGAAACAATGACTATTTTGAGAAAAAATAAAGGTGATTTTGAAGTACTACTTGATAAATATAATAAAATGAAATAAATCACCTTGAAATTGGTTTATACTTTATCCTTTTAGGGTTTAATGCGTCATCACCTAATCTTCTCTTTTTATCTTGTTCGTAATCTTGGTAGTTTCCTTCAAACCATTCCACATGACTTCCACCTTCAAACGCTAAGATATGAGTAGCGAGTTTATTTAAAAACCATCTATCATGTGAAATCACAACTACACATCCAGAAAAAGCAAGAATTGCTTCTTCTAAAGACCTTAATGTATCAACATCAAGATCATTAGTTGGTTCATCTAATAACAAAACGTTGCCAGGAGTTTTTAACATCTTAGCTAAATGAACTCTATTCCTTTCACCTCCAGACAAATGACTAACTATTTTTTGTTGATCCGAACCTTTGAAGTTAAATTGACTAACGTAAGCCCTACTTTGAATAGTTTTTTTCCCTATTTGAATTTCGTCTAATCCATCGCAAATAGACTCCCAAACGTTTTGCTCAGGTTTTAATAAATCTCTAGATTGGTCTACATAATTTAGACTAACAGTTTCACCAATTATAATCTCTCCATTGTTAGGTATTTCTTCTTTAGTAATCATTCTAAACAATGTAGTTTTTCCAGCACCATTTGCGCCTATTACTCCAACAATTCCTCCTGGAGGTAGTTTAAAAGTTAAATTATCTATAAGTAATTTATCCTCAAAAGATTTAGATACATTATTAAAGTTAATAACTTCACTTCCTAATCTCGGGGCTGGAGGTATTACAAGATTATTTGTAGTTAATTTCGTTTTTTTGTTCTTGTGCAACTAATTCTTCATATGAAGAAATACGTGCTTTTGATTTAGCTTGTCTCGCTCTTGGTGCTGATTTTATCCATTCTAGCTCTTCACTTAATTTTCGCTTTCTTGCTTCTTCAATTTTTCCTTCTAATTCAAGGCGTTTCTGTTTTTGCTCTAACCATTGAGAATAATTTCCTTTGTAAGGGATACCTTCCCCACGATCTAATTCTAAAATCCACCCGGCAACTTCATCTAAAAAATATCTATCATGTGTAATGGTTATAACCGTACCTGGGAAATCGTGGAGAAACCTTTGAAGCCATGAAACTGAAAGAGCATCAAGATGGTTTGTTGGCTCGTCCAATAAGAGAAAATCAGGGTTTGATAATAATAGTTTTGCTAGAGCTACTCGTCTTTTTTCTCCCCCAGACAAGTTCACTATTTTGGCCTCTCCAGGAGGCAAGCTTAAAGCATCCATTGCAATTTCAGCTTTCCGATCAAGGTCCCAAGCATCCATATTATCAATTTTTTCTTGGAGTTCACCTTGCTTAGATATAGTCTCATTCATCTCTTCATCAGTCAAATCTTCAGAAAATTTAAGTGATATTAAATTAAATTCATCTACTAGACTTTTAGCTTCAAACATACCTTCCATAACATTTTCATATACGTTTAAATTATTGTCTAATTCTGGCTCTTGTGCTAGATATCCAACTTTTATCCCATCTGCTAATTTTGCATCACCATTAAATTCATTATCAATACCTGCCATTATTTTTAGTAAAGTTGATTTACCCGCACCATTACCACCTAAAACACCAATTTTTGCGCCCGGTAAAAAAGAAAGACTTATGTCTTTTAATACTTGTTTCCCACCTGGGTAAACCTTACTCATTTTATACATAGAAAAAATATATTGTGGATTATTCATAGGTTTGCCTCTTAAAGTTAGTATTATATAATTAACATAAAAAAATTTAAAAAAAATTTTATCTAAAATTAATTATCTTTTTTCCTTTTATCTATAAATTTGTATAATGCATTCATGGATAATACTTTCCCTATTTGGCTTATTGTTTTTGATTATATATTAGCATTAATAATGTTAATTTTAATTTTAAAGTTTATATTAAATATTTTTACGAATGAAGTCAGTAATGCCATTGTATTTCGTTTTTTTAACAAATTAACAAAACCAATTATCAACCTTTCAACAAAGCTAACACCAGAATTTATTGTCAAACCAATTGTACCTTTATATCTTGCCTGGCTTGTTTTAATGGTTAGAATTTATTTACTTCCACTATTGGTAGGACATACATACTTTGGAAAATTTGCTTTTATATTTGAAAAAGATTTAATTACACTTATTAATTCTTCAATCCTTAACATAGCTTTATACTTAAATTATGGGATTTAAGTTTTTATAAATTGATTACTTAATCTTTTAATTAATTCATCAATTTGACTTTTTTGAGTTTCAAATGAAGTCACAAACCTTATAACTAATTCATCATCATTAACTTTAGACCATAAATTAGGAATTATTTTTAATTTTAAAATTTGATCATAAGTTTTGTTTTCAATTTTCAAAAAAACTTCATTCCCCTCCGTTGGATACAAGAGTTTAAAATCTCTAAACAAACTCAATTGATCACTTAAGTATTTAGCATTATTATTAGCTGATTTTGCTAACTTAATCCATAATCCGTCTTTGAACCATGCATTTAACTGAGCAGAAATAAATCTAGTTTTAGATATGACGTGTCCCGTCTGTTCAATTTTATTTTTAGCCTCAAAAGCTAATTTATTGTTGAAAAAAATTATAACTTCAGCTGCCATAGCTCCGTTTTTGGTTGCGCCCAAGGATAGACAGTCAACTCCTAGTTTCCATGTTGCTTCAGCTGGTGATATGTTTTGAGAAACAAGAGCATTAGCAAATCTGGCACCATCCATATGTAAAAACATATTATGATTTTTACATATTTTACTAATTTCTAGAATTTCTTTTTTTTTATAAATTGTACCATTTTCAGCTAATTGCGTAATAGAAACACCTGATATACTAGATAGTATTCTTTTTTTTAAAAATTATATTATCAATTTTAATTTTTAATTGTTTTGCTTTCAGTTTACCTAAGTTATCACCCATACTTAATAATTTACCACCTCCAGAGAAAAACTCAGGGGCTCCTCCCTCATCGTTATTAATATGAGCCTCATCATGACAAATAATACTCCCGTAAGATTGTAAAAAAGATGACAAAGCTAGTGAGTTAGACGCAGTACCTGACATCATTGGTATTATCTCTAAATTGTCTTTTTCAAAAATTTTACAAATAATTTCTCTACATTCTTTTGTATAAATATCGTTACCATAAGGTAATGTTTTTACCCTACTTGCTGATATTATAGAATCCAGTATTTCTGGAGCAACTCCTGAGATAGTGTCAGTACCCATCAAAATGGGTTTATCATTCATGAGAAAGTCTTTCTAAAATTTTTACCATTTTACTGGTTCCTTTTTTAGAGTAATTATTGACACAATTTTTTTAGTTTTTATATCAAGTACTACTAATACATTATTACCTTGATAAATATATCTAAGTAAAATTTCGTTGTTTTTTCCAAGTGAGGAAGAAATCAATTGAGCATCTTTAGGCTGTAAAAAATTAAATTGATTTAACTTTTTTTCAATTGTTTTGGTAGAAATGTTATTATCTTTTTTTTCTAATCTGTTATAACTATTAGCCAATCCATAAAATAAAGCTATTAAGCCTAATATTATTAAACCACCTAAAATTATAGCAATAATTTTTATAACCTTTATATTAGATAACACCGGAGCTTCACTTTCTTTTTTTGAGTTCAGTACATTAAACATGATAAATCCTATAGAAATAATATTAAAAGTTAAAGACTATTGTGTAAATACTAATAGGCTTGACGCGTGGATTACAGAAGCTATTAAAGTAAGTGATGCACCAAAACAAGAGTTAAATAATAATAATTTATCGATGTCCCGAAGTAGAGTAAAAAAATTAATTGAGAGCGGGCTAATCGAAGTGGATAATCTCATAATAAACGATCCATCTTTTAAAGTTAAAGCTAGTCACTTAATTAAAATTAATCTCCCTAAAGCTATTGAAGCAATCCCATCACCTCAAAATATTAATTTAGAAATTCTTTATGAAGACGAATTTTTGTTGATTTTAAATAAAATAGCAGGAATGGTTGTACATCCTGCTCCCGGTCATCCTGATAAAACTCTTGTTAATGCTCTTTTACATCATTGTGGGGCAAGTTTACAAGGTATTGGTGGAGTGAAACGTCCTGGGATAGTTCATAGATTAGACAAAGATACAAGTGGGGTGATGGTTGTTGCAAAAACAGAATTATGCCACACAAAATTATGTGAAGTTTTTAGTAATCATGATTTGGACAGAAGATACAATGCTATTGTATGGGGACAGCCTCCTACTGAAGGTATTATAAATAAAAGAATAGCTCGATCGACTATTAATAGAAAAAAAATGAGCATTTCCGAGCAAGGTAAGTTGGCTATTACTCAATGGAAAACTTTAGATATTTATGCACCATTTGGAACCTTAATTGAATGCAAGCTTGAAACTGGTAGAACTCACCAAATTAGAGTACATTTATCTGATCTAGGTCATAGTATAATTGGAGTATCATCTACTACGTGATAAAGCTCTAATGGGAAAAAGAGGCTTAATATTAAGATTTTTATAAAAAATAAATTAGGAATTTTTTTCTTTATTATCACAAGCTTAATGGGCAAGCTTTGCATGCTCAATTACGCTAGGCTTTATGCATCCATCCAAGTACAAATAAACAGTTAGATTTTAAAAGTCCATACCTACCGATGCTAAGATATTTAATAAATATGCTGAGAAAATGGTAACTGCTTAATAATAACTAAAAAGTCGTTGAAAATTAAAAAATAAGCTTAATATATAATATCATGGAGTCTTATGAGATGATCTAAAAGTCAGATGACCAATGTGTGTAGCCCTAATCGCACCTCCGATAGGCGGTTTATCTTGGTAGATACTCTAGTCTCAAATTAAAAAATTCCCTATGTTAGACTGCTGAAGATGAGTACAATGCTTGCGTAAAGATTGGCGTGAATAATGGAAATTTACTGAAGCTGCTGACATAAACTTGTTACTAGTCATTTAAGATTAGTTGCTAAAATTGCAATGGGTTATAGAGGTTACGGTCTACCAGTTAATGAATTAATTTCTGAAGGAAATATTGGTTTAATGCAAGCTGTAAAAAATTTGATCCAGATAAAGGTTTTAGACTTAGCAACTTATGCTATGTGGTGGATTAAAGCTGCTATACAAGAATATGTATTAAGATCTTGGAGCTTAGGTAAAAATGGGAACTACTACAGCTCAAAAAAAACTTTTTTTTAATTTAAAAAAACTTAAAAATAAAATTAATGCTCTTGATGATGGCGACCTCTCTCCCAATCAGGTAAGTCATATTGCTAAAAGCCTTGGATGTCTCTGAAGATGATGTAATAAGCATGAACAGAAGAATGTTAGGTGGTGACCATTCACTAAACGCACAAATGAACAGAGAATGATGGTGAAGAAACTGAATGGCAAGATCTACTTACAGATGATACGTGAAAATCAAGAAACCC